>NZ_RDQG01000047.1 GCF_003697815.1 Halalkalicoccus subterraneus
GGTGCCTCGTTTCGCTCGTAGAGCGTGTCGTGGCAGGTGACGAGCTTCTCGCGGATCGCCTCGATCGGCTCGCTCACGTCGACGACGAGCAACACGAGGTCCGCCCGGTAGACCTCGTCGAGCGTCGAGCGAAACGACTCGACCAGCCAGTGGGGTAAGTCGCTGATGAACCCCACTGTATCGGTGAGCAGGACGTCCCGTTCCATGTCCGCGCGGCGCGTGGTCGTTCCCAGCGTCGTAAAGAGCTGGTCGCGCGACTCGGCTGTCGTATCGAGGTCGGGATGGAGGCCCTCGTTCTCGTCGACGGCGACATCCGCAGCGAGCCGTCTGAGGAGCGTGGATTTCCCGGCGTTCGTGTATCCCGCCAACGCCACGAGATCGAAGCCCGACTCGCGGCGCTCCTCTCGCCGGTGCTCCTCGGTTTTCGCGATCGAGGCCAACTCGTCCTTGATCCGGCTGATCTGGGATTTGATGTCGCGCTCGCGGGACTCGTCGTACTCGCCAAGCCCCATGAACCCGGGGTGTTCCTCGCGTTTCGCGAGGCTGACCTTCGCGTCCACACGGGGAAGTTCGTAGCGCAGCTCGGCGAGTTCGACCTGGAGTTGGGCCTTCCGTGTCTGGGCGCGCTGGCCGAAGATGTCGAGGATCAACGTAAAACGGTCGATCACCTCGACGTCGTCCGGTAGCTCCGTCCCGATGTTATATATCTGGTAGGGGCCGAGGCGGTTGTCGAAGATCACCGTATCGGCACCCGTTCGGTCGATCAGGCGCGCCAGTTCCTCGACCTTTCCCTCGCCGATGTGGTAGGCGGCGTCCTCCGTGCGTGTCTGTGCCAGTTCGTCGAGGACGGTGTAGCCCGCAGCACGCGCCAGATCTCGGATCTCGCCCGTGTCGGCTGTGCCCTCGTCTACTCGTTTGACGATGACCGTATTCATAGTATGAGTGTTCGTGCGGCGTAGGCCGCCTGGTGTGCGATCTCGACGGTTCGACGCTCGGCAACCGGCTCGGCGTATGTGAACTCGGGGTCGAACGACGTGTCGACGACCTCGGGCCACTCGTGGAACCCCCCGCGCTCGGCGACGACGGCTCCCAACGGTGGATCCGGAAGACTGCCGACCGCCTCCGCGGCGACCGACAGGGTGGCCGTGAGCGTCGGCCCCGCTCGGCTGCTCGCGAGGTCGATCCCGGTCACCTCGCGGATGCGATTCGATCCGACGCTCGCGGCGACGGCTGCCGAGACCATCAGGTATTCGCCACGCTCCTCGTGGCGACTGCTGATGTCGATACCGACGTCATCAGCCGCGCCGGTCCGTCACCCCGAAGCCGTCCCGTTGCCACACCATATCGCGCGCTACGTGCCCGGTCGACTTCAATCCCGTGCCGGTTTCGGTGCGTTCGACCGGGGCTATCGCGTGCCGATCTCGTCCTCGTCCTTGATGATTCGGGTCTGGCCGGTACCGCTGGTGTGTTCGTTGACCAGGTCGTAGAAGTCGTTTTGCATCCCCGCGGGAAACTCGAGTACCCCGACCCACGAGCCGTCGTTCTGCCACTCCTCGCGTTTGAGGTCGCCGAACTGTCGGACCTGCGCCTGGGCACTGCCCGCATGCTCGGCCGGCAGTTCGACCGCCACGACCACCTCGTCGAACCGGATCGGGATAACCGGTCTGAGGGCGTCGAGCGCGTCGTCGATCTGCTGTTCGACCGGTTCCATCGCGTCGACCCTGAACCCCGCCTCCTCGAGGGCGCTCTCGATGCGGTCGGGCGGATGGGGCGCGTTGTCCATCTGCGGGTTCACGGCGTTTCGCGCGATACGGTTGATCAGCTGTCGACGCTTCTGTTCTTGCATCTCGCGGCGCTGCTCGGCGGTGATCTGGATCTCCCCCCGTCGGATGACCTCGGGAATGATCTCCATGGGATCGGTGGTGTCGAAGACGTCCTCGAGATCGCTCTCGGCGGGCCGATCCCCGCGTGAGGCGTTCTCGAAGACCTCCTCGGCGGCGATCACCTCCTCTAGGTCGCCGTCGAACTCCTCGCGTTTGATCGCCAGCGCCGCATCCGGGTCGACGAGCACTTCGAACCGTGCGCCATGGGATTCGAGACGGGCCGTCACCGCCTCGTCAAGCGATATCATACCCATGCGTTCGAGCCGGCGGTAAAAGAGTGTTCGCGCTTTCGGTTCCGCTTACTCGGCCGATTCGTCGGACTCCTGCTCCTCGTCCTCCTCGTCGGCCAGCAGGTCGAACTCGTCGAGGTACGAGTCGATCTCGTCGTCCTCGACCTCGGTGAACGACTCGGTCTCGGTGGGGATCGTCGCCATGCCGATACTCTCGGGGCGAAGTCCGCCGTCGTTGACCTCCGCGAGCGCGCGAAGCGCGAGCTCGATCCCGCCCTCCAAGTCGGATTCCTCCTCGTAGTTGTCCTCGAGGTAGTCCTCGATGTCGCCACGGTCCGCGCCGACCGCGAGCGCCTTCCACTCGTAGGGCGTCCCCGAGGGGTCGGTTTCGTAGAGCCGTGGTTCACCGTTTTCGATGCCGCCGATGATCAGCGCGACGCCGAACGGCCGGGCGCCGCCGACCTGCGTGTACTGCTGGATGTGGTCGGTGACGTCCTTCGTGAGCGTCTCGACGCCGATGGGCTCGCCGTATCGAAGCCGGTTCACTTGTGCGTTCCGCCGGGCGAAGTCGATCAGTTGGCGGGCGTCGGCGACGTGGCCCGCACTGGCGATGCCGATGTGGTCGTCAGCCTTGTGGATCTTCTCGACGCTGGTGCGCTCCATCAGCGGCGAGCGGATGCGTTTGTCGACGGCGAGAACGACGCCGCCGGCGGTTCGGATGCCGATGCTTGCCGTGCCACGTTTTACGGCCTCGCGGGCGTACTCGACCTGATAGAGCCGTCCGTCAGGCGAGAAGATCGTGATTCCTCGGTCGTAGGCCTGCTGTTGGTTTTGTCCCTGCATAGTATCACACTGGAGTTACGTCGAAGTCCGTCGCGCCGGTGTACGCATCCCCGACCCGTACGTCGACGAGGCCGTCACGAACGACGGCGGCCCGGTCTGCGTTCTCGTACACGACTCGATTCTCGCCCGAAACTTCCGGTCGGCGTCCTAAATACTTTTCTTCACAGCGCTTCACCGTTCCGCTGATCCCACGTACGGAGACGCCGACCTCCTGCCCGTCGACCTCGTCGAGACAGGCCAGCGCGGCCCGTGCCTCGCTCACCGTGTCCCGCCGGGTACGGACGACCGCCTCGCCGACGCCGTCGGCGTGGTGAAACGCGAACACGCTCAGCTCGGCGTCCGCACTTGCCGGGTCGCCGAGCAGATTCTGTCCGGCGTACCAGAGCCCGCGCTGGAACCCGCGCCGCGAGAGCGCCGCATCGGGCCAGGTTTCGAGCCCGACGCCGAGATAGCGCCATTTGGGCCGGACGTGTTTCGGGAGGTGCTTCACACCCCGATAAAAGGGCTCGGCACGGATAGATCCCGCGTTGGCGGCGACCGACGTGGGTTTCGAAACTCAGCGCCGCTCGGCGACCAGCACGCCGACCTGGTCGTGGACTCGCTGTGCGTGGGTGATCGCAAAGCCCGCCGCGGTGAACGCCTCGACGAGCGTGCCGACCGTCGCGGGGACGTCCACCTCGGGGCTGTAAAACGGCTCGTCGGGATCGGGCTCGCCGAAGAACATCACGTCGCCGAGTACGACCTTCTGAGGTCCGAGTCCCGCAATGGTCTCGATGGCCTCGCGCTTTTCCTCGTCCGCGAGGTGGTGCATCGCGAAGTTCGAGACGACGATATCGACGGGGTCGTTGTAGTCAGGCTCCCGGAAGCGTCCCTCGCCGAACTCGACGTTATCGAGCCCCTGCTGTTCGGCTTTCTCGCGCGCTTTCTCCATCATTCCCTCACTGATATCCCGTCCGACCACGCGCTTCGCGTCGGGTGCAAGCGCCAGCGCGATCGCACCGGTCCCACAACCGATATCGAGGACCGTGTCCTCGGGATCCGGGTCCGCGTGCTCGATCACGAGGCTCGCACAGGCTTTGTACTCCTCGCTGTCCTGGCTCTCGTCGTAGTCGGCGGCGTGGTCGTCAAACCGGCTCGCGTGCTCCTCAACGGTTCTCTTCATACCGTCCCCTACGCACCCCCGGCTCTATGAACGACTCGGAGGCGATCGCTCGATTGCGCTGTGCGAGCCGCCCCCACTCTCGAAGCCCCTCCTCGACCTGCTCGGCGGTGAACCCGATCTCCTCGCCGACCGCGATCAGCTCGCGCGGGCCGCGCAACTGGAGGTGACTCTCGGGGGAGGCGCTCACCACGAAGGGCGCGTCGTACTGGACGACGAGTTCGCGGAGTTTTCGCATGTCCGAAAGCGCCTGCACCCGCGGGCCGCCCGCCTGTCGAAGTACCCTCGAGAAGTCGAACTCGACGCGTACGCCGTTCTTCGCGGCGGCCTTCGCGAGCACGTGGTTGAAGTCACCCTCGTCGGCCATCGGCTTCGTGAGCACGTCGACACGGGGCTGTTCGACCGCGAACCGGTTCAAATCGTTCGTCCCGCCCCGGAGCGCGAGAACCGTGTACTCCTCGCGACGGTTCCCGAGGTGTCCGCTTGCTTTCTGTGGGTTTTCGGCGCGGACCTCGGTCCCCGAGACGACGTCGATTTCGTACCTCTCGGTGATCCGTTCGGCATCGGCCACACCGCTTCGGACGACGAGTCCCGAAAAGCCGTACTCGCGGGCGGTGCAGGCGAAGCGCGCGGGCGTCGCGCGGCCTTCGGGCGTGGCGTCAACCGCCTCGTACATGGGCCCGTTTCGTGCGCGGCGATGAAGTCCGTGGCGGTTCGGGTCGGGTTAGGGTTAACATCCTCGACGGCGTATCCCCACCCGTATGTCACGACGCAACCCATTCGACGACGTAGAGGAGTTCTTCGACCGGCTCAATCGCCAGTTCGAGGGCCAGGGTGGATTCGACCAGGACGTCTTCGGGATGGGCGGGTCGAACCGCCTGAGCGTTGATCTGCTCGATCGCGACGGGGAACTGGTCGTCACGGCCGACGTCCCCGGCTTCGAGAAGGACGAGATCGACGTTCGAGTCTCCGGGCGAACCCTCACCATCGAGGCCGACCGCGAGCGGAGCACCGAGGAGGAGGACGAGACCTACCTTAGGAGCGAACGCCGGAGCGAGTCGCTCCGCCGAACGCTTCAGCTCCCCGAACGCGTCGACGAGGAAGCCGTCTCGGCGACCTACAAGAACGGCGTGCTGACGATCACGCTCCCCAAACACGACCCCGGGATCGGCGGGAAGTCGATCGACATCGAGTAAGGTCGTACCGATCTGTCTCGCTTCGGGGGCGACCCGCTGTCGTTCACTGTCCGGACTGCAGAATGCCTCTCGGTCGCTACCGGGAGCGTTGAGAGCCGGGTTCGAGGGGGAACGCGCGAGCAGGGCCAACCCCTATGGGCGTGTCAGTCGTAGCCCCGGCCAACCGGCACGCGGTGGCCGGGCGAGATCCATGGAAAGCGTAAACCCAGCGACCGGCGAGACGCTCGAAACGTACGACGACCACACCGAGGACGACGTCGATCAGGCGCTCGACCGGGCCACCGAGGCCTTCGGAGAGTGGCGCGAGCGCCCGATGGACGAGCGACAGGTGCTGCTCTCCCGGGCTGCGGAGGTGCTCCGGGAGAACCAAGAGGAGTACGCCCGGTTGATGACCGAGGAGATGGGCAAACCCATCACCGGGGCCCGCGCCGAAATAGAGAAATGTGCGTGGGTCTGCGATTTCTACGCCGAGCGCGCCGACGAGTTCCTCGCCGACGAGGTACTCGGCAGCGAGCCCGAATCCCGTTCGCTCGTCTCCTACGAGCCGCTCGGGTCCGTGCTCGCGGTGATGCCCTGGAACTTCCCGTTCTGGCAGGTGTTTCGCTTCGCGGCCCCGCACCTCACGGCGGGTAACGTCGGCCTGTTGAAACACGCTTCGAACGTCCCGGGCTGTGCGAAGGCCATCGAGGAGGTCTTCGAGGAGGCGGGCTACCCCGAGGGAGTCTTCACCAGCCTGCTCGTCGGGTCGGACGCCATCGAGGACGTGATCCGCGACGATCGCCTCGCGGCGGTGACGCTCACGGGAAGCGAGGGTGCCGGCCGAGCGGTCGCCGAGACCGCCGGCAGCGAGATCAAAAAGAGCGTCCTCGAACTCGGGGGTAGCGACCCGTTCGTCGTGCTCGACGACGCCGACGTCGAGGCCGCCGCCGAAACCGGCGCGCAGGCCCGCACGATCAACTCGGGACAGTCCTGCATCGCCGCCAAACGTTTCATCGTTCACGAGGCCGTCTACGACGAGTTCGTCGAGCGGTTCACGGAGGAGATGGAGTCGCTCTCGATGGGCGATCCCATGGACGAAGACACCGACCTCGGCCCGCAGGCCCGCGAGGACCTCGTCGAGGACGTCCACGATCAGGTCGAACGGAGCGTCGAGGCGGGCGCACAGCTCCGGACGGGGGGTGAACGCCCGGATGAAGACGGGAACTTCTACCCGCCGACCGTGCTGACCGAGGTGCCGCGGGACGCCGCCGCGGCGACCGAGGAGGTCTTCGGTCCCGCCGCCGCCGTCTTCCAGGTCGAGAGCGAGGACGAGGCGATCGAGGTGGCAAACGACACCGACTTCGGGCTCGGCGCGTCGCTCTGGACCGAGGACCTCGATCGAGGCGAGCGCCTCGCCCGCCGGGTCGAGGCGGGCTGTGTCTTCGTCAACGAACTCGTCAAGTCCGACCCCCGAATCCCGTTCGGCGGCGTGAAGAATTCCGGCTACGGCCGGGAACTCGCCGAGAAGGGGATTCACGAGTTCGTCAACGAGAAGAGCGTCTGGGTGCAGTCGTCCGAAGGCCCGGACGACGTCGCGACGGAGTAAAGAGGGCGGGGGCGTAACTCGGAGGCGATGGTCGACGGGCGCGCGCTACGGAGACGGGAGCTGCTCAGGGCGGGGGCACTCTGTGCGACGGTGGCGAGCGCGGGCTGTCCGAGCCTTCGCTCGGGGTCCGACTCCGTCGGCGAGGACGAGGAGCCGGAGACGTACACGTTGACCGTGAGGATCGAAGAGAACGGCCAGCCGGCACTCGAGGCCTCGGTGTCCGTCCAGACCGCCCAGCTCGTTCCGCGGGCCGACGCGCGGGTGCCCGGTCCGGACGGGATCGTCTCCTTCGAACTCGAAGACGGCTCGTACATCGTCCGCGTCGAGAGTCAGGAGTTCACCAACGTCGAGGAACCCGTCGATATCGACGGCGAGGACGTCGAGGTGACGATCCCGCTCGAACGCGGGATCGGGTGATCGACTACTTCCGCACGACGAGGACGGGCACCGAGGCGTTGTCGACGACTCGCTCGGTGACGCTACCCATCGACAGCAGCTTCTCGCGGGGACTCTTCCCGTGTGTCCCGATCGCGATCAGGTCGATTCCAGCTTCGTCGGCGTATTCGAGGATCTCCTTCTGTGGCGTACCGGTTCGAACCTCACCGACGGCTTCGAGTCCCGCGTTGTCGGCTTGCTCGCGGACGTGCTCGACGGCCTGTTCACCCTCCGTCTGCAGGGATCGTTCGACCTCCTCGCGGGCGTCCTCGGCGGCGCGCGCGACGCGGCTGTCGACGACGTAGAGCGCGTGAACGGCGGCGTCGTTGTCGCGCGCGATCCGCAGGCCGTGTTCGAGCGTGGTGTCGACCATCTCGCTTCCGTCGGTCGGAATCAGGACGCTGTCGTACATACTCGGGCGTTCGTCCGCCGGCTACTTTTAGCCTCCCCCGGACGCGGAACCGCGAAGCGGTGCATCCAATCAGGGGACTTTGATGTAGCTCGACCCCGCCGCCTGCAACCCCACGAGTTCGCCGACGCCCGCCGGAACCGTCTCGACGCCCTCCGCGAGGGAGGTCTCGTCGATCCCCCGGGAGCGAAGCGAGTTCGCACACGCCCGGAACGCGACACCGCGGTCGGCGAGCGCCCCGACCCGATCCGCCTGTTCGGCGTCGGCCGTCAGCGCGAGAACGCCGTCCCCGTTGGCGACGAAGACGACGCTGGCGTCCGCCCGTGCGTCGAGCAGGTTCCCGACGTTCGCGATCGCGTGCGCGCGCTCGGCCGGCGATTCCGCGGAGCAGTGAAGTGCGACGTCCATACGGCCGAGAGGACGCCCCTGGACATAGAACCTCCCCCGATGCCGCGCGGCTCGCCGGCCATGGGTCATGACGGGACGACGACCGTCGGTGAAGTAATGGCCCTTGCGTCCCTCGAACCGGTATGGTCACCACTGCCGAGTTGCTGGTCGAGTGTCTCGAACGCGAGGGGGTCGAGTACGTCTTCGGCATCCCGGGCGAGGAACTCGAGGACGTCCTGTTCGCGCTCCGTGACTCCGATATCGTGTTCGTCCCGACCCGCCACGAGCAGGGCGCGGCGTTCATGGCCGACGTCCACGGCCGGCTGACGGGCAAGGCCGGGGTCTGTCTCTCGACGCTGGGCCCGGGCGCGACGAACCTCATGACGGGCGTCGCCGACGCCCATCTCGATAAGTCCCCGCTGGTCGCGATCACGGGCCAGGGCGGGCGCGAACGGCTCCACAAGGAGAGCCACCAGGCGCTGAACGTCGTCGACATGTTCGAGCCGATCGTGAAGTGGAACACGCAGTTGGGCGAGCCCGATGTCGTCGCCGAATCGGTCAGGAAGGCGTTCAAACTCGCCGAACACGAGAAACCGGGTGCGGCCCATCTCGAGTTTCCCGAGGACGTCGCCGCCGAGGAGACGACCGAGACGCCCCTGCCGGTCCGCGAGCGGGTGCGCCGGGCCGATCCCGATCCCGATTCGATCGAGCGGGCGGCGAACCTCTTCGAACGGGCCGAACGGCCGATCGTGCTCGCGGGCAACGGTGCGGTGCGGACCCGGGCGCGCGGCGCGGGCCGCGATTCCGAGAGTTCGAACCGGCTGCGCGAACTCGTCGCCCGGATGGGCGTGCCCGTCGTCGCGACCTACATGGGCAAGGGTGCGATCTCGGATCGCGAGCCCTACTCGCTTCTGACACTGGATTCGGGCCCGGATGGCGAGGCTGCGGCGGCCATCGAGGACGCCGACTGCGTCCTCGCGGTCGGCTACGACATCGCCGAACACGACCCCGAGGGCTGGAATCCCGACCTCGAAACGACCGTGGTCCACGTCGATCACGAGCCCGCCGAGGTCTATCGCCACTACAACCCCGAGGTCGAGATCGTCGCGGACATCCCCGCGAGCCTGCGTGCGCTGACGGAAGCGATTGGCTCGGGAACCGGGAAGGCATGGTGTACCGACGTCCACGACCGGGTGATCGACCACGTCACCGCGCGCCCGGAACCGGACGACCCCTTCTCGGTCCGACACACCCTGCCGATCCTGCGGGCGGCGATGGCCGACGAGGACGTCCTGCTCTCGGACGTCGGCAGCCACAAGATGGCGATCGCCCAGTCGTTTCCGACCTACGAACCCAACACCTGCATCGTTTCCAACGGATTGGCGAGCATGGGGATCTCAGTTCCGGGCGGGCTCGCAGCGGATCTCGCCTGCGAGTCGAACGTCGTCGCCGCGACCGGCGACGGCGGCTTTCTGATGAACGGCGCCGAAATCGAGACGGCAAAGCGACTCGGACTCGGCTATACGATCCTCCTGTTCAACGACAACGACTACGGGCTGATCAGCGAGAAACAGGAACAACACCTCAGCGAACACTTCGGGACAAAACTCCAGAACCCCGATTTCGTCGCGTTCGCCGAGAGTTTCGACATCGAGGGCCATCGCCCCGAGACGTGGGACGAACTCGAGGAGGTCCTGAACGAGGTGGTCCCCTCCGAGGAGATGGCGCTCGTCGAGGTCCGACTGGAGTGATGGTCCCGTACTCGGGCCATCAGCCGACGAGCGCGCGCCCCCGTGGCGAGAGTGCGAACAGCCCGACACCGAGCAGCGCCCACAGAAGCACCATCAGCCACTCGTAGGGCCAGACGAGCGCCGACGGCCCACCGGGTAGGTAGAGCACGACGAAAAACGCCGAGAGGACCAGCGCGATCGCGCCCGTGAGGTAGCCGGCAGGCACCTTGAAGGGCCGTTCCATCCCGGGTTCGCGCCGGCGGAGGACGAGAAACGAGACGCAGACGAACAGCCACGCGAGGACGATCCCCAGCCCGCCGGCGTTGACGATCCAGCCGAGCATCCCCTCGCCGAACAGAGGCGCGAGCACCGACGAAACGCCGATCAGCAGGATGGCGTTGTGGGGCGTGTTGTACTCGGGGTGGGTCTTCGCGAGGACGGCGGGCAGCATGTCCGACTCGGCCATCGCGAAGATCGCCCGGCTCCCGCCGATGACGAAAGCGTTCCAGCTCGTGAGAATGCCCGCGATGCCCGCAAGCGCCATCAGCTGGCCGACGGTCACGCTGTCGTACAGCGTCTCCATGGCCGCCGCGGCCGGAAGCGGGCTCTCGACCAGCTGTGCGCCCGGTAAGGCCCGGCTGGAGCCCCAGAGAACGGCGATGTAAAAGAGGGTCGCCATCAGTACCGCCGCGACGATGATCGTCCCCAGCGACCGGGTGGGGACGTCCGCCTCCTCGGCGGCTTGGGGGATCACGTCGAATCCGACGAACATGAACGGCGTCGCGAGCACGACTCCGAAGACGCCCGCCACCCCACCGATCACGGGCGGGTCGGGGGAGGGCTGGCCGCCGGTGATCGCGCCGATTACCAACACTACCCCCGCGAGCGCGATGACGAGCGTGACGATCCCCTGGAACTGGGCGGCCGGGCGGATCCCGACGTAGTTGACGGCGGTCATGACGGCTGCACCGCCCGCGCCGACGAGCACCCACGTCCCATAGACCGGATCGCCCGCGATCGACCAGAGTTCGACCGCGTTGAACCCCGGGATCACGAACGCGAGCGCCGACGGCAGGGCGACGGCCTCGAAGGCGGCGACGCTGACGTAGCCGAAGGCGATCGCCCACGTACAGATAAACGATCCGAGCGCGCCGAGCG
Organism: Halalkalicoccus subterraneus; assembly: GCF_003697815.1. Taxonomy (NCBI): domain Archaea; kingdom Methanobacteriati; phylum Methanobacteriota; class Halobacteria; order Halobacteriales; family Halalkalicoccaceae; genus Halalkalicoccus; species Halalkalicoccus subterraneus. The sequence continues at coordinate 11,016 of NZ_RDQG01000047.1, forward strand.
CCCGGTGGCTGTAGACGTGCTCGCCGCCGACGAAGGGCATCGCCGAGGCGAGTTCGCCGTAGATCACCGCGACGAAGATCACCAGCGTTCCACCGATGACGAACGCCGAGATCGCGCCGAGGGGTCCGCCCTCGTTTATCCACTGGCCCGAGAGGACGATCCATCCCCAGCCGATCATCGCGCCAAAGGCGAGCACCAGCAAGTCCCGTTGGGAGAGCGCTTTCACCAGTCCGCGCTCGGTCGTGTCTGTGTTCGACATACACGGCCCCTCACGACACGGGTAAAAATACGTTCGGGGGACGGCAACGCGATGTTGCCCGGTTTACAGGATCTCGCGGACGTTCTCGACGGCCGATTCCTTCTTTGCGGGGTAGGCCTCGACCTTCGCCCGCAGTGTGATCCCCTCGCCGAGGCGGGCCTCGCCGCCGAAGGCGGCCTGCTTGTCGAGATACAGGAACAGTTCGCAGTTCTCGGTGACCCGGTCGTCGAGTTGCTCCCGAACCCGCTCTAGATCGGCCGAGCCTCGGAGCTGATCGAGGACGTGACGGATCCCGTCCGCGTTCTCGACGCGCGCCGAGAGGACGAGGATGCGGTCCCCGTGATACCCCTCCGTCTCCGCCCTGTCGATCTCGACTCCTTCGGGGAGGTAGGTTCTAAGGGCCTGCTCGACCCGCTTTTCGTCCTCGGTAGCGTAGCAAAAAGTTCGGATATCGACGTAGTGAAGCGGGACGGCGGCCATCGCGCGTTACTCTTCGGTCTCGTCGGCGGGGGAGAGGTCGTCCTCGGGAATGCCGGTCTCCTGGCCGTCCTCGAAGCTCACGGTGTAGGTGGCATCGCCGAACATGTTCTCCATTACCTGCGTGACCCGCCCCTCCTGACCGTCGTACTCGCTGTGCTCGTCCGACAGCACGACGTGATCGTCCTCGTCGAAGCTCATACTCACCGGTAGCCCCCGGTTCGGTAAAAGCGACATGGTTCGTCCGCCGAAGCGTTATTCCGAGCCGCGCTCCTCCTGCCGGTATGTACGCTTTCGCCACGCCATCGCCCCCGGGAGGTGGCTAATGACGACGATCGACAAGCTGTGGTTTCGTGCCAGCGAAGCGAGCCAGCGAGCCGAACGGGCCTACCACCGCCTCCGCGAGCGCCATGATGCCTGTCTCGAACGCGAGCGCCACCGGCGGGTTTCCCGGGGACGCTTTCGGACCCTGACCGAGCGCGTCGAGCGCACCGGTGCGCCCTACGGGGCCCACACCATCGTCTACCGCCCTTCGGGGGAGCTCCTGCTCGTGCGCCACGACGGCGTCGACCTGTGGGTGCTCCCCGGCGGCGAGGTCGACCCCGAGGAGGACTTCGAGCGCGCCGCAGTTCGTGAACTCGCCGAGGAGGCCGGCGTCGACGCCGAGTATGATGGGTTGGGAATCCTCACGCGGGTCCGGATCACCTGCGGCGAGTACGAGACGGTGGGCGTGGTTCCCGTCTTCACCGCCCGAGCGCTCACGACCGAGACCCACATCGCCGATCCCGACGATGAGATCTCCGCGGCACGATGGTTCGCCGACCTCCCCGAGGACACCCGCGACCGCGAGGACCTGTTGGCGTGGCGCGAGCGCGAACTGTGAGTTACTCGTCGGGCCCGTAGCTCTTTCCCTCACGGGTATCCGCGCGCATCCGCCGCAGCGTGGCCTGGGCGTTCGCGGCGTCGTAGCCGAAGAAGACGTCCTCGCCGTAGGCGTCTGCGACCTCCGCGGCGTGGATCAGATCGTCGATATCGAGGTCGACCGCATACAGTTCGACGCTGAAGGGAGTCCCCAGAAGACTCTCGAAACCGCTCGCGATGGTTTCGAGCCAGTAGGTCGTCGAGTAGGCCATGTCGTAGAGCGGGACAACGAACTCGTCCACATGGGGTTCGATGGCCTCGATGTCGAGGCCGGCGCGCTCGTAGAGGTGGCCCGGATACGGGTCGGGATAGAGCGTCAGATAGGTCTTGCCGGGAATCCTCTCCGAAGCGTCGGCGACGAACTCGGTAATGATCGACGCGCGCCACGCGAGGCGGTCCTCGAACTCGCTTTCGGCGAACAGCCGGTTACAACGCTCGCAGAAACAGTACTCCTGACGGGGAAATCCCACGTCGTCGAGCCGGACGCTTTCGTTCTCCTCGGCAGCCTCGCTCACCATTTCGAGGAGCCCCTCGCGATAGTCCTCGTGGGTCGGGCAGATGTACGCCCAGTCGAAGTAAGGGCGTTCGCGGGTGGCGAGTTCGCCCTCCCGGTTTCGCGGGACGAGTTCGGGTGAGCTCTCGGCGGCGGCGTTGTCCCCGAAACAGGAGATCATGTTGATTGCTTCAGGGATCGGCTCCGTGGAGCGCCCGCTGACGTCCTTCGATTCGTAGAAGGCGAGATCGAACTCGGGCCAGGTGCATTCCTCCTCGTTGCGCGTGACGACCCCGAACATATCGGTCCTACCGCCGGGGCGCGTAAGTGCGTTGCTACGTCCGGCGGCGCCGCGGGAGTGCGACACAGTTTTGCCACACATCGTTCTGTATCAAACCATGGGTCAGTATCAACGACTGGCGTATTCCCAGTACGCCCGCGGCGGGTTCGCGCTGGGAGTCGTCGTGTTCGCGGTCGGCATCCTCGGTCACGCGTTCGGCCCGACGGTGTTCGGCTCGCTTCCCGAGTGGGAGGTAACGCTCTTTACACTGATGGAGATCGGCGGGATCGGACTCGCGCTCTGTTCGCCGATCGTCTTCGCGATCGTCCTCCCGTTGATCGAGTAAGTGCCTCCGAGTGTCCGCATCGAAGTGATCTCGCTCCGGCCGCCGTCACGGAGGACCCCCGGATGATACGGCATAGCCTCCACCGGGCGATCACGCGGTCTCCAGGGCAGTGTCGAAGAACCCCACCTCGAACGCCATCGCGCGAGAGAACAGCGCGTCGAGGCGTGCCTGCCGGCGCGCCGAACACGCGGATCCGTGTTCGTCGAGCTCCGAGCGCAACCACTCGACGGTCGCTTCGAACTCCGGGATCGTGTGGAGTTCGATCCACTCCGCGAGGTAGAACGCCTCGGGCGACTCCTCGATCGCGCTCGCCCACTCCAGATACGCCCACTCGACGGGCACCAGTACGGCCAGCGTCTCGGCGTATCCGCCCTCGTGGGCGGCTCGCAGGAGGAGGTCACGAAACCCGGCCGTCGTCGGGTTCATCCTCGGATCGCTCCACGCCGATTCGGGTACTCCGAGGGCCTCGAACGACCGCCGGAAGTAGTCGTCCTCGTCGCCGATGATCGCCGAGAGAAACGCCGTCAGACGAGCTTTCGATTCCATGTCCGGGGCCTGTCCGACGCCGTAGCCGACCAGCGAGACGAGCGTCTCGACGAACGCGTAGTCCTGAACGAGATACCGGGCGAACACTTGCTCGGAAAGGGTTCCCGCGCCGAGCTCCTCGACGAACCGGTGGGTCGTCGTCGCCGTCCAGTGCGGTTCCGAGCGCTCCCGAAGCCAGTCGGTAAACCGGGCGCCCTCGCGTTCGGCCGCGTACTCCTCGAAGGAGGCAGGACCGCTCATATTGCCCACTCCTCCTCGTGCCACGCCGCGTCCCAAAACCGGTACTCGTAGCGCGCGGAGGTGAGAAATGCCTCGCGATACCGGTTTCGGCGGGTCTCCCCCGCCTCGGCGGCCACCTCGTCCATGAGCTCCTTGCACCACTCGGCCAGTTCGGTGAACTCCTCGCTCGCGTAGGTCTCGATCCACGCGGCGTACCCCTCGTGGTCGGGAACCCCCTCTTCGGCGAGCCTCCTCCCTGTCTCGTTGAACCCCCACATACAGGGCAGGAGTACGGCGACCAGCTCGCCGAAACTCCCGGTCGCCGCGGTCCGGACGAGGAAGTCGGTGTACGCACGCGTCGTCGGCGAGGGGTCCGTCTCCTCTAACTCCGCCTCCGAGATCCCGAACTCCGCCGCGTACGAGCGGTGCAGGTCCATCTCGGTCGAGACGGTTTCGGAAAGCAGGTCCGCAAAGCGCTCGATTCGTTCGAGATCCGGTGCGCGGGCGGCCCCCAGCGCGAACACGCGGTTGTACTCGATCAGGTAGACGTAGTCCTGGCGGACCCAGTAGCGAAACGGCGCTTCGTCCAAACTCCCATCCCCGATCCCCCGAACCATCGGGTGGTCGTGGATGGCCTCCCAGATCGGTTCGGCCTCCGGTTCGAGCGACGCGACGAACGACATACGCGAACGTCGATCCCACGCCTCCGAATACCTTCCGGTTGTACAACACAGTTATTTCACGCGCTGGACGACGATCACCGGTCGGTCGACTGTTCGAACTACCTGTCCGGTGACGACCCACCGTTCTCGCTCCGTGAAAATCGTCTCCTCATACTTTCCACTAGTCACCCCGTTGAAAACCATCCCCGGTCGTTCCCGACGCCTGAAAACGCGCGAACCGGTTTTGTCCTCTCCGCCCGTAGTGTAACACGAACGACCATGATGAAAATTCTCGTCCCGATTGATGACTCCGAACCGGCGCGGACGGCGCTGCGATACGCCCACGAGACGTTTCCCGAAAGCGAGATCACCGCACTACACGTGATCCCCGTCGAGGGGTACTGGGGAGCGTTCGCCGACGACCCCGAATCGATTCCGGGCCACGAGAAGGCTCGCGAACACGCCGAGAACCTGCTGAAGGAGGCACGAGACGAGATCGATGCGGGGGTCGAAATGCGGGTCGTGACCGGACACGTCGCCCCCGAGATCGTCGACTTCGCTGGCAAGGGCGAGTTCGATGCGGTCGTCATCGGGAGCCACGGGCGAACGGGTGCGACGCGGATCCTGCTGGGGAGCGTCGCAGAGACGGTCGCGCGGCGCTCGCCCGTTCCGGTAACGATCGTTCGCTGACGGTCCCGAAGCACGGTAGGACAGCTCCGGTATTCGGAGGTCGGTTGGCTACTCGACTTCGATGTGGTCGGCGAACTCCTCGCGGATCAGCGTCCCGCAGTAGGTACAGCGCACGCCGTCACCGAGGACCGCAAAGCGTGAATCGACGGGCTCGTTTTCGGTCGTGATACAGTTGGCGTTCGGGCACGAGAGCACGCCGACGACCGCCGACGGGCGTTCGACGCGGTGTTTCTCCGCCACGTCGTACTCGCGGACGATGTTGATGGTCGCGTCGGGCGCGATCAGCGAGAGGACGTCGACTTCCTCCTGGCTCAGTTCCCTCCCCTCGACCTTGACGATGTCCTTGCGTCCGATCCGATCGGAAGGGACGTTCATCCCGACGGAGATCTCCTCGCCGCTCGAGCCGTCGATACCGAGGATCGCCAGCACGGTGAGCGCCTGGCCGCCGGTGACGTGGTCGATGACGGTGCCGTTTCGGATCTTGCCGACGCGAAGTTGGTGGTCGGCTGCTGAGTTCGTGTCGGTCATAGCAGTGAGTCGAGCAGTGCCATCCGGACGGGGACGCCGTTGTGGGCCTGTTCGAAGTACGCCGCGTGCGGTGTGTCGTCGATCGCGGGGTCGATCTCGTCGACCCGCGGGAGGGGATGCATGATCGAGAGGTCCGCCTTCGCCTCGTCGAGCATCGCGCGGTCGATCCCGTACTCGCTGGCCACCGCGCGGTACTCGTTCTCGTCGGGGAACCGTTCGCGTTGGATCCGGGTGACGTAGAGTACGTCGAGATCGGGGAGAACGGGTTCGAGGTCGGTGTGTTCTTCAACCGACGCGCCGGCCTCGTCGAGGTCGTAGCGCACCTCGGGGGGCAGCGCGAGGCTCTCGGGGCTGACGAAGTGTTGCGTCGTCTCGAAGTTCGTCAGCGCCTGAGCCAGCGAGTGGACGGTGCGCCCGTACTTGAGATCGCCCATAATGCCGATGGTGAGGTCGTCGAGTGCGGCGTTCTCCCGGATCGTGTAGAGATCGAGCAAGGTCTGGGTCGGGTGGTGGCCCGCGCCGTCGCCCGCGTTGATGACGGGCACGTCGACGAACTCGCTGGCCATCTTCGCCGCGCCCTGTTTGGGGTGGCGCAACACGAGCGCGTCGGCGTAGCCCTCGATCACCCGCACCGTGTCGGCGAGACTCTCGCCTTTGGTCACCGAGGAGCTGTCGACCGAGCCCATGTCGATGGTGTCGCCGCCGAGGCGTTTGATCGCCGTCTCGAAGCTCATCTTGGTGCGCGTGCTGGGCTCGAAGAACAGCAGCCCGAGCACGGAATCGGTGTGGCGGGTATCGCCCGTCGGACCGTCGAAGTCGGCCGCGCGGTCGAGCACCGCCTCGATGTCCCCGCGGGAGAACTGTTTTGCGGTCAGGACGTGGTCGTGCCGCATTACAAGGTAGGGGACACAGGAGGTCTTGAATCCCGCGGTCGGCGACGGTTGCCGGGCACACGCTTAACAACGATGGTGCAGAACCCGATCACGATGGTCGAACTCGGTTACACCCTTTCGAGCGAGGAACACCCGCCGAACACGCTGATCGAGAACGCCGCCCGCGCGGAGGAAGTCGGCTTCGAGTTCGTCTCGATCTCGGATCACTTCCATCCGTGGGTCGAAGCGCAGGGAGAAAGCCCGTTCGTCTGGTCGACGCTCGGCGGGATCGCCCAGGCCACGGAGGAGATCGACGTCGGCGTCGGCGTGACTTGTCCCACCGTCAGGATCCATCCCGCGGTTCTCGCACAGGCGACGGCGACGACCGCGAACATGCTCGACGGGCGCTTTTTCTTCGGCGTCGGGAGCGGCGAGAACCTCAACGAGCACGTGTTGGGCGATCGCTGGCCCGAGACGGCGGTCCGTCTGGAAATGCTTGAGGAGGCCGTCGGCGTGATACGGGACCTCTGGGAGGGGGAGAACTACAGTCATCACGGTACCTACTACGACGTCGAGAACGCGAAGATCTACACCCTTCCCGAGGAACCTCCGCCGATCGTCGTCTCGGCGTTCGGCCCGAAATCAGCCCGTTTGGCGGCCGACATCGGTGACGGCCTCTGGTCGGTCGGCCCGAAGGAAGCCCCCCTCGAGAACTACACCGAGGCCGTCGGCGACAGCCCGAAGTACACTCAGATCGACGTCTGTTACGCCGAGAACGAGCAGGAGGCGCTCGATACGGTCTACGAGACGTGGCCGAACGGCGAGATCGCGGGCGAACTCAGCCAGGTCCTCCCGATGCCGGCACACTTCGAGCAGGCGGCCGAGATGGTCGACCGTGATGACGTCCGTGGCAGCGCCACCCCCCTCGGCTCGGATCCCGAACCGTTCATCGAGAGCGTCGAGGCCTGCATCGACGCGGGCTACGATCACGTCTACTTCCATCAGATAGGCCCCGATCAGGAGGGCTTTTTCGAGTTCTACGAGGACCATCTCGCCAGCGAGTTCTAACGGAGCGAACGTTTATATCTTTTTGAATACCTATACAATATTACGTGATACGACGGCTGCCGACGGGGATCGACGTGCTCGACCGGACGTTGAGTGGGGGGATTCCTGTGGGAAGCGTCGTCGTCCTCTCGGCCGCGCCCGCGAGCCAGTCGGAGCTCCTGTTGTCCGAGCTCACCGCGCCTCGCGAGACGCTCTATTTGACGACCGAACGCTCGGCGGCGGCGGTCCGCGAGGCGTTCGAGCGGACGACTGCCCCCACGGGCGCGCCCGAAGTAGCCCCAGTCCCGGCCGAGGCACCCCTCGACGGTGCGGACCGACTCATCGAGGGCCTTTCCTGGGAGTCGACGCTGATCGTCGATCCGACGGACCCGTTGGAACGGTGCGAGCGCGCGCGCTACCGTCGGTTCATGAACGATCTCCGAGCGGCCATGGTCGACGCCGAAAGCGTTGCCGTGCTTCACTGTCTTTTGGGGGCGAACCCCCCGGTCGGACGCGATGTCACGGAATACATGGCTGACGTAGTCTTCTCGCTCGAGACGCGGATCATCGGCGACTCGATCGAGAACCGGCTCGCGGTGCCGAAGTTCCGCGGCGGGTGTGCGCTTTCGGAGACGATCAAACTCGAACTCGGCGACCGCGTGCGGGTCGATACGAGCCGCGATATCGCTTGATTACTCCTCGGCGTCGATATCCAGGTCGCCTTCGAGCTCCTCGACGATCTCGTCGGCGTCGACGTCGGCGTCCTCGAGCGCTTCCTCGACGCCGCCACCGCCGCCCATGCCGCCCATCATACCGCCCATACCGCCCATCATACCGCCGCCCTCGATGGTCTCCTGGATGATGACCCGATCGAGGTCCAGGCGGTCCATCAGGTCCTGGGCGATCTGCTGTTTCTGGAACATCCACTGCTGGTTCATCGTCAGCTCCGGAGTGGCCTCGATGTACAGCGTCTCCTTCTCGACGACCTCGGTTTCGGTCTCCGGCTCGGCGTCTTCGCCGTCTGCTTGAGACTCCTCCGGAGTCTCTCCGTCCGCATCCTCCTCGGGTTCGACGACGGTCTCCTCCTCGACCTCGTCGGTTTCGACCCACATCTCGAGGTCGGCGTCGATGAACATCGAGAGCATCCCCTTCGCGCGCTCGACGCGGTCCTCGACGACGTCGACGATCTCGTACTCGTACTCGACGTCCTCGCCCGCGAGCGGGTGGTTGAAGTCGACGCGGGCGCGCCCACCGATGACCGTTTCGACGTGGCCGTGCTGGTTGTCGATATCGACGTGAGCACCGGGATACCGGTCGTCCTCGGGGATCTTCTCGGCGCTGATCGTGCGGACCTCGTCCTCGCTGTACTCGCCGAAGGCCTCCTCGGCCGGGACGACGATGCTACCCGAATCGCCGGCCTCCTTGCCCTCGATGTCCTCTTCGACGGTCTCGAAGAGGTGGCCCGCGCCCAGCGCGATCACTCGGGGTTCGATGTTTCGCTCCTCGACATCGACACCCTCGTCCTCGGCGATCTCCTGGTCCGTGGTGTCGACGAGCTGGTCGCCATCGACCGTGCGCGCCGTGTAAGCGAGCCGGACGAAATCGCCGTCGCCGAGCCCGTCCTGCGTCTCTTCGGTTTCGGTCTCGGCATCTTCGGCTGCGTCTGGCGCTTCTTCGTCACTCATACCACAGACGACAGCCGTTCGTGCCTTAAGAACAACGTTTCGTGCCCGTCGCAGGCACGAGCTATCGACGGGGTTAGCTCTCCTGGTATGTTTCGATCGCCGCTTCGATGTCCTCGTCGTCGATGTCGCCGTTCTTGTACGCATCGAGGACCGCGTCCATGTCCTCCTGGTCGATCTCACCCTCTCGGTATGCGCCGAACGCCTTCTCGATGTCCTCCTCGTCGACATCGCCGTCTGCGTACGCTTCGAGGGCCTTCTTGACCGTTTTCCGGTCGATATCCTCCTCGGCGTGGAAGGCGATCTTGCCGTCCTCGTCGATGACGTAGATCGTCACCGAGGCCTCGATGCCGTACTTCTCGAGGACGTCGTCGTCACACGTCGCGTGGTCCCAGTCGCCGCCGTACTTCTCGTGGAACTCCTCGAGGTCCTTCTTCGAGACCGCCGTGTTGGAGTTGATCGTGAGCACGTACGCGCGGTCGCCGTACTCCTCGTGGAGGTCGACCAGCGTCTTCGAGTAGGACTTGCCCTCCTCGGTCCTGATGTCGGCGAACAGCACCACGGTCGGTTTGTCCTTCGCCTCGACGGTTATCGTCTCCCCGTCCGGCGTTTCGACGTCGACTTTCGGCGCGTCGTCGCCGTTTTTCGGTTTCTCGTCTTCCTTCTTCTCGTTCTCCTTTTTCTCGTCTTCCTTCTCCTCGCCGTTGTTGCCGTCCTTCGAGTCGTCGCCCGTATCGTCGGGGTCTTCGTCCGGATCTTCCTCGCTTCCGAGACAGCCGGCCATACTCGCGAGTGCTATACCACCGGACAGCTGGATCATACGTCGACGGTTAATCTCTGACATCGATTCTCTATACTTTCTTTTAGTACTTATTTATCTATGACATTATAGATAATATATTCAGTTACTAATCGGGTTGGAGGGGGAACGGACGCTGTTTCGACCGCCCGACTGGCCGGCAGTCGATTCGGACCCCCTCATAGGGGGCCATTAATCGGGCTGGGGAAGCGGTCGGACGGGGAGACATTCGGATCCAGTCACTTGAGTTCACAGTCCGTATCCTGACCGGAAGCGGGTGATTTTTCGAGGAGGCGGGGACTGGTGTGAGTCATGTACGAGGTCGAAATGAAACTCCGGGCCGAGCACGAACGACTCCACGAGAGGCTCGAACGGCGGGGCGCAAACCGGATCGATGCCGTCACCCAGCGCGACACGTACTACGACGCACCGACGCGCGATTTCGCAGAAACGGACGAGGCACTACGGATCCGACGCGAGACGCGCGACGGCGAGACGCGCGCGACGCTCACCTATAAGGGTCCCCTCGTCGGTGAGACGTCGAAAACGCGCGAGGAGCGCGAGACGGATCTGAGTGACGGCGACGTGATGGGGTCGATCCTCGATTCGCTCGGCTTTTCGGCCGTCGAGACCGTCGAGAAGCGCCGCGAACGTTTCTCGCTGGAGGGATACACAGTGACACTCGATACGGTCACCGATCTGGGAACGTTCGTCGAGATCGAAACCGAAGCCATCGAGTCTGATCTCGACGCCGCGCGCAAGGGAGTCGGTCGGACCGTCGAGTCGCTCGGACTAGATCCCGCCGACGAGATCCGTACCTCCTATCTCGAACTCCTGATCGAAGACGGCCACGATCGGGAGTGAGCCTCCGTCGGAACCCCTCATTGGTTAGCCGGTGACGGTTCCACGGATCGTGTCGGAGCAGATCGGCATTCGTATCCGGAATGTCTCCATCCGTCGTGCCGCACGGAAAACGGACACAATGCCGCAGTATCGGGATCTCGAACCGTCTCTGCTCCGGAATGGAGCGGACGGCGGTTCGGTGTACTGCAGTATCGATCACATACGTTATACTATGCGACGGCATACACTGGAGTTATAAACACCGGCGAAGTTATCGGAAGGTATAGCACGCCCGGAGGTGTAGGCTCGCCAATGACCGAACGGAACATCCGTGTCGAGCCGATCGACCGGCGTGCAGTCGAGGATCAGGAAGTGGAAATCGTCGAGCGAAAGGGACTGGGCCACCCCGATTCGATCTGCGACGGCGTCGCCGAAAGCGTCTCCAGTGCTCTCTCACGCGAATACATCGACCGAGTCGGCAAGGTGCTTCATTACAACACCGACGAGACCCAACTCGTCGCCGGCAATGCCGCGCCCGCCTTCGGCGGCGGCGAGATGATCGACCCGATCTACCTGCTGATCGTCGGGCGCGCCACCAAGGAGTATGAGGGAACCCGCATCCCGACGGGCAAGATCGCCCTCGAAGCCGCCCGCGACTACCTCGCCGAGCACGTCCCCGAACTGGAGTTCGGCACCGACGTCATCGTCGACGTGAAACTCGGCGAAGGGTCGGGCGACCTTCAAGAGGTCTTCGGCGAGGAGGGCTCGACGGTACCGATGGCCAACGACACCTCTTTCGGGGTGGGACACGCCCCGCTGACCGAGACCGAACGGATAGTTCTAGAGGCCGAAAGCAGTCTCAACGGCGAGTACAGCGAATCGAATCCCGAGGTCGGTCCCGACGTGAAGATCATGGGCAAACGCGAGGGTGGTCGGATAGACATCACGGTTGCTGCCGCGATGATCGACGAGTACATCGCCGACCTCGACGAGTACGACGAGGCGGTCGTCGGCGTTCGCAAGCACGTCGCGGAACTGGCCGGCGGATACACCGACCGCGATGTTTCAGTACACGTAAACACCGCAGACGACTACGAGCAGGGCTCGATCTACCTCACGACGACCGGTACCTCCGCCGAGCAGGGCGACGACGGCTCGGTCGGCCGGGGCAACCGTGCGAACGGCCTGATCACGCCCAACCGCTCGATGTCGATGGAAGCCACGAGCGGAAAGAATCCCGTCAACCACATCGGGAAGATCTACAACCTGCTCTCGACCGAGATCGCCCACGCGGTCGTCGAGGAAGTGGACGGGATCCGCGACCTACGGATCCGTCTCCTCTCCCAAATCGGTCGGCCGATCGACGAACCGCACGTCGCCGACGCCCACGTCGTCGCCGAGGAGGGCGTTTCGCTCGCCGACATCGAAGAGGATGTGATCGGGATCGTCGACCGCGAACTCGCGGACGTCTCCGAGATCACCCGGCGCACGATCGACGGCGAACTCTCGACCTTCTAGACCGTTCGAAGCTCGTTTATAACTCGCTCGTCTACGCTCGCCAATGACCCCGCCCGGAGCCGACACCGTCCTCGTACGCTACGGCGATATCGGCGTCAAGAGCACGAAGGTCCAGCGGGACATGGAGCGCGCGCTCGAAACGAACCTCCGGGCGATGCTCGACTCGCGGGGCGTCTCGGGAGAACTCGACTGGCAGTGGTCACGACCGCGGATTCGAACCGGAAGGGTCGATGCGGCGACCGACGCCGCCTGCGATACGTTCGGGATCGTCTCGGCCAGTCCCGCGATCTCGACGGAGCCGACGATGGCGGCTATCCGGGAGGTACTCGCCGACGTCGCCGGCGCGATCGGGGTCGAGGGACCGTTCGCCGTTTCGGCCCGCCGTGCCGGCGAGCGCGAGGCCCACCCGTTTACGAGCACGGACATCGAGCGTGAGGGCGGGCAGGCGATCTGGGACTCTCTGGACGAACCGGCGGTCGACCTCGACGATCCCTCTCAGGTGTTCTACGTCGAGTGTCGCCAGCGGGAGGCGTTCGTCTTCACCGAGAAACGTGCCGGGCCGGGCGGCCTTCCATTGGGAACCCAGCGCCCGTTGGTGGCGTTGCTCTCGGGCGGGATCGACTCGCCCGTCGCGGCGTGGGAGGTCATGAAACGCGGCGCGCCCGTCGTCCCCCTCTATTTCGATTTCGAGGCCTACGGCGGCGCGGATCACGTCGCCCGGGCGGTCGAATCGGCCCGGACGCTTGAGCGATATGCGCCCAACCACGGGTTCGATCTCCGGATCGCGCCCGCGGGCGCGGCGGCCGACCGCCTCATGAGCGGGGTCGAGGACACACGGATGCTCTCGCTGCGTCGGTTCATGCTCCGGGTCGCCGAGCGGGTCGCCGAGGCGGAGCGGGCGGTGGGGATCGTTACCGGTGAGGCGATCGGCCAGAAGTCGAGCCAGACGGGCGCGAACCTCGCGGTCACCGACAGCGTAACCCGGCTCCCCGTCCATCGCCCGCTGTTGACGTGGGACAAACAGGAGATCATCGCACGCGCTCGGGGGATAGGAACCTACGAGGACTCGGCCATCGAGACGGGCTGCAACCGGATCGCGCCCGACTATCCCGAGACGAACGCCTCGATCGAGGAAGTCGAGGAAAGCGAACCCGATCTGGAGGCGCTGGTTTCGGAGGCGGTCGCGGGAACCGAACGGGTCGAACTATAGGCCGCCGGAAGCGAAACCGACTTTCGCACGCCCCGACACTCTCCGCGCGTGACGACCGTCTGTATCGTCGGCAAGCAAGGGGTGGACGTTCGCTTCGAACTGCTCTCCCGCGAGACCGCCCGCGGGGTGCTCGCGACCCACGACCTTTCCGAACCGTGGGAGAACTCCATCTCCGTCGAGACGGTGAGTCTCGGCGGTGCGGTCTCGCTGCTGAACGATCTCAACTGGTATCTGGTGCGGTTTTCGGAAACGGCGTTCGTGAGGGAACCCTCGATCAGCGAGGACGAATGGCTCTCGCGGACGCTCGCCGAGCGGGTTCGGGACAACGGGATCAGCGTCGAGGAGACGGACGAATCGCTCGCGGTCTACGGTATCGAGGATGGGGCGCTGGTCGAGCCGATGTACGTCACCCGGCGGAACGGCGAGATCCCCGACTACGACCTGCGCGAGGTCGAGGAGACGGTCGTCGTGCGCGTCGCCGAAGAGGAGTTCGGGAATTAGTCGAACAGGCCCGTCGAGAGGTAGCGCTCGCCGCTGTCGGGGAAGATCGTTACCACCAGCGGGCAGTCGTCGTAGCCGGCTTCGAGGCCACCGTCGCTGAAGGCGGCGGGTGCCTCCGGACAGTTCAGATCGGGCCGGGCCAACCCGTCTGCGACCCGACGGGCGGCGATCGAGGCCGCGCCGCTCGACTGGCCCACCAGGATTCCCTCCTCGCGGGCGAGGCGGCGACACTCGCGTTCGGCGTCCGGGAGCGCGACCGTCTCGATCGAATCGAGCAACTCGACGTCGAGCAGCTCGCTCACGAAGCCCGGGCCCATCCCCTGAAACTCGTCTTTTCCTGCCGTTCCGGTCGAGAGCACCGCGTTCTCCTCGGGCTCGACCGCGATCACGTCCATGTCGGGGTACTCCTCTTTGAGCCGGCGACCCGTGCCGGTGATCGTCCCGCCGGTCCCGACGCTCGCGACCAGCGCATCGATCTCGCGGCCCTCGACGGCCTCGATGATCTCGGGAGCAGTAGTACGATAGTGAGCCTCGGCGTTGGCGGGGTTCTCGAACTGGCCCAACTGGACCGCACCAGTATCGGCCATGATCTCGTCGGCGCGGGCACGCGCATCCATCATATCGCCGGCGACGAGTTCGATCTCCGCGCCGTAGGCTCGCAGCAGGCGACGACGTTCCTCGGACATGGTATCTGGGAGGACGATCGTCAGGTCGTAGCCCCGAGCGGCCGAGGCGACCGCGATGCCGATCCCCGTGTTCCCACTGGTCGGTTCGACGATCGAATCGCCCGGCGAGATCAGTCCCTCGCGCTCGGCGGCCTCGATCATCGCGATCGCGGGCCGGTCCTTTGCCGAGCCTCCCGGATTGAACGACTCCAGTTTCGCCGCCACGGTGGCGCCCTCGGGGGAGTCGACCCGGACGAGTGGCGTCCCGATCGCGTCCAGAATGCTCCCGTCCATACCCGACGAGTAGGGAACACAGCTATAAACCCCTGATGGACTTGAGTAATAATTCAGTCCGGATGTATTAACAACTCGTCCGGAACCCTCCGATCCTGCCGGGACCGACAGGTGAATGATACCGCTTGGCGTGGGACCGACCGTGCAATCAGTCCGGCTCGTGGCCCTCCGAACGCTCGCGCGCGACCTCTGGAGCGGCGGCCGGGGCTGGATCCTGCTGGGAGTGGCCGGCGGCTGGTTCCTCTCGCTCGGCGTCCGACTCGTCTTTCCCGCCCTCCTCCCGTACATTCGCGAGGAGTTCTCGCTCGGGCTGACCACGGCGGGTCTGTTGATCACCGTCCTCTGGGTGGCCTACGCCCTCGGCCAGTTCCCCGGCGGGGTCATCGGGGATCGACTCGGCGAGGGCAATGCATTGGTGGTCAGCACGCTGGTCTCCGGAACGATGATCGCGATCGTTGCCGTCTCGAACACCGCGTTCGTGTTGTTTCTCGCGACCGCGCTCTTTGGTTTCTCGACGGCGCTCTTTGGCCCCGCGCGCTTCACGATCCTCTCGGCGATCTACGACGAGCGCGACGGCACCGCCATCGGCCTGACGCTCGCCGTCGGCGAGGCGGGTAACGCGATCCTGCCGGTGATCGCCGGCTTACTCGCGGCGACCCTCTCGTGGCGACTCGGCTTCGGCGTGACGGTCCCGCTTTTCTTCCTGATGGCGGTCGTCCTCTACCGGGTCGTCCCGGGGAAGCTCTCGGAAGGGAGCGCCGTCGACAGCCTCTCGATGGAGACCCTGAAATACGTCGTCCGCGGGATCGCCGAGCGAGCGATCCTGATCGTCACGGGCGTCCACGTCTTCCTCTTTTTCGTCTATCAGGGCTTTACGGGCTTCTATCCCACCTATCTCGTCGAGATAAAGGGCCTCTCTCCGAGCCTCGCCGCCGGCCTGTTCGGTCTGTTTTTCGCGAGCGGCGTCGCCGTCCAGCCGGTCGCGGGGGCGAGCGGTGACCGCTTTGGTACCCGGCCGACGCTGTACGTTATCATCGCGGTCGCGACGGTCGCGCTCGCGGCCCTCCCGTTCGTCGAGGGCGTTGCAGGCCTCGTCGTCGTGACGATCGTCGCGAGCGCCCTCTTGGGCGTGACGCCGCTGACCCAGACGTTCCTCGTCAACGCCCTGCCAGACGACATGAAAGGCAGCGGGCTCGGGTTGCTCAGAACGGGCCACATCGCGCTCGGCGCGACTGGCCCGCTCGTCGTCGGCGCGGTCGCGGATCTGAACTACTTCGACGGCGCGTTTCTCGGGCTCGCCGTCCTCTCGGCGGCGGGGATCGGACTGACGGCGCTCGTCCCCGACGACTGAGCGCGCCCGTTAAGATCCTCGCCCCCGAACGCTCGACCATGAGTCTCGAAACGATGCGCCCGAACCCGACGTGGGACCCGAAGGCACACGAACGCGACCTCGAACCCTTCGAGCGACACGCCGACGACCTCACGATCCGCGTGTGGGGCGGCGACTGGTGTGGCGATTGTCGAGCCGTTCTTCCTGACTTGGGCGCGGCCCTCGACGCTGCCGGGATCCCCGACGAACGGGTCCACGAGTACCCCGTCGAGAAGCGCGACGACGGTTCGAAGGAGGGTGAGCTGGTCGAGGAGTACGGTATTGAACTCATCCCGACGGTGGTCGTCGAGCACGACGGCGAGGAGGTCGCCCGGTTCGTCGAGAACGAGCCGATCCCCGCCGTCTCGCATCTCGCAGAACAGCTCCGGGAGATCGAGGCCTCGGCGTAGCCCTACTCCGCGTTCGCGGGATCGAGGTCGTCGGCCCACTCCAAGGCCTCCTCAATGTCGGTGACCGGCGGTGAGCAGGTAAAGGAACGACAGACGTAGGCGGTCGGTCCGTCCCTGCGTTCTCGCTCTGCCCAGATCGGCGGTGCCTCCTCTAGACCGAGCGCGTCGAGCCACTCCTCGAGCCCCGCCTCGGTCGGCGGCCGCCGCGCGAGGATCCTGTTGGGGAGGTACGTCCCTCCCAACCGTTCGCGCCAGTCTTCCGGAATCCCGTCGGCAGCGACCGTCAGTTCGAGTGAACCCGTTTCGAAGCGATCGGCCACCAGCGCGAGCGTCGCGTGTTCGAGCGGGTTTCCGCGAACCCTGTCGCCGTACCGCGAGAGGACCGCCTCGACGATTCCCTCGAAATCGGTCTCGGCGAAGTGCGACAGCGACAGCAACACGTCACACGCGACGCCCAGACTCGACGGGGTCGACTGGTCGGTAAGCTCTTGTGGGCGCGCAACGAGTTCCTCTCCGGCCTCCGACGTGAAATAGAGCGTTTCTCGTTCCCCGTCCCAGAACTCGCTCTCGATGGCCCGCGCGAGATCGAGGGCGAATCCCAGATGTTCGACCTCTCCGGTAGCCTGATAGGTGTCGAACGCGCCGCGCGCGAGGAAGGCGTAGTCCTCGAGGTAGCCGTCGATCTTCACCGCACCCGACTTGTAGCGCCGCGAGAGTCGTTTTTCGTCCGCGTCCCAGAGCTGTTCGCGAACGAACTCGAGAGCCGATACGGCGCGCTCGGCGTACGACTCGTCCAGCGTCAACCCGGCCTCCGCGAAGGTCGAAATTATCAGGCCGTTCCAACTCGCTAGAATCTTCTCGTCGCGGCGCGGTCGAGGGCGTTGTTCTCGCGCCGTGAACAGTTCAGTTCGGGCGTTTTCGAGGTGCCGTTCGACCTCGGGTTCGTCCATGTCGTACTCCTCGGCCAGCGACCCGACGCTCCGGGCGAGCGTCAGCACCGTTTTCCCTTCGAAGTTCCCGCGCTGGTCGACGCCGTATCGATCACAGAACAGTTCGGCGACCTCCTCGCCGAGGATCTCTTTGACCTCCTCGGGCGTCCAGACGTAGAACGCCCCCTCCTCGCGTTCGCCCGTCTCGGGGTCCTCGCTCTGGGCGTCGAGCGTGCTGTAGAACCCGCCCTCCGGATGGCCGAGCTCGCGGTCGACGAACGCCAGGGTTTCTCGGACGGTATCGGCGTAGCGCTTCTCGCCGGTGGCTCGATAGCCCGCGAGATAGGTCCGGGGGAGTTCGGCGTTGTCGTAGAGCATCTTCTCGAAGTGCGGAACCACCCACTCGCGATCCGTGGCGTATCTGTGAAAGCCACCGCCGAGCTGGTCGTACATCCCGCGGCTCCCCATCGCGTCGAGGGTCTCACGAACGATCTCGCCATAGGGTCGCCGTTCGGTGCGGTCGTACGCTCGCAAGAGGACCTCCAGCCGGGCGGTCTGGGGGAACTTCGGACCGTTCTCGCCGAACCCACCGTGTTCGCGGTCCGCACCGCGCAGCGCGGCGTCGGCGGCCTCGATCAGCACGCCCTCGGGACGCGTACCTGCTTCAGGAACGTCCTCCAACTGATCGGTGATCGCGCGGGTCCACTGGTCGGCCCGGTTCTCGATCTCCTCCCGATCCGACCCCCAGCTCTCGGCGAGGTTGTCGAGCAGATCGCCGAAGCCCGGCGTCCCCCGGCGCGATTCCCGGGGGAAGTACGTTCCCACGTAGAAGGGCCGGCCGTCGGGCGTGAGCCAGACCGACAGCGGCCACCCTCCGCGACGGGTGACGAGCTGGCAGATCGTCTGGTAGATGCTGTCGAGGTCGGGGCGTTCCTCCCGATCCACCTTGATCGGGACGAACCCCTCGTTGAGTTGCTTCGCTATCTCCTCGTCCTCGAAGCTCTCCTCCTCCATGACGTGACACCAGTGACACGCCGAGTAGCCCACCGAGAGGAAGATCGGCACGTCGCGTTCTCTCGCTTCTTCGAGCGCCGCCTCGTCCCAGGGCTGCCAGTTCACCGGGTTGTCGGCGTGCTGTCTGAGATACGGGCTCTCCTCCTCGTCGAGCCGGTTCCGATCGGGTTCGCTCATGGCTCGGGGTAGGGAGTCACGACGGGTAAACGTGGCCACAGGGCTATGCCCTCCGAGCCCGTACCGCGGGTATGGTCGACGAGAGAGACGAGGGGTTAGGATCGGTCTCAGGGCTGCCCGACGAGCTGGGCATCGACGACGACTTGGCGCGCGCCGACCAGCGCGCGACGGTCCGCGTCGAGTCGAGACGCTACGGCAAGCCGGTGACGATCGTCGAGGGGCTGGACCCGACAGCGATCGATCTCAAGGAACTCGCCTCGGAACTCAAACGCGCCCTCGCGGTCGGGGGCACCGTCGAGGACGGACGGATCGAGCTTCAGGGCGATCACGCGAGACGCGTTCCCGATCTCCTGCGCGGGGAGGGGTTCGAGGTGGACTGAAGCGTGTGTACGCTGCTTTTCGCGTGGCAGGTCTTCGAGGACGCCCCCGTCCTCGTCGCGGCCAACAGGGACGAAGCGCTCGGTCGCCCGTCCCATCCGCCCGGAATCTACGGCGAGAACCCGCGGGTGATCGCCCCGTGGGACGAGGAGGCGGGTGGGACGTGGATCGGCTACAACGAGTTCGGCGTGAGTGCGGTGATCACGAACCGGTGGCTCGATGCCGACCTCGCCGGCGAGCGTTCGCGTGGCCTGCTCGTGGGCGAGGCCCTCGAACGCGAATCAGCGGAGGACGCCGCACGGTTCGTCGAGCGCTCGGTAGGCGAGTTCGAGTACGACGGGTTCAACCTCGCGCTGCTCGACGAGAACGCGGCACTCTTACTGGAGTGGGACGGCGGACTGCGCGTACGAAACGTCGACCCCGGCGTTCACGTCGTCGTCAACGTCGGTGCCGACGGCGAGTTCGAGATTCCCCCCGAGCGAGCGGAGTTCGGCGAGCGACAGGCCGAAAGCGCCCGTCAGGCACGCCAGGAGCTCCAGCCTGAACCCGGTGAGCGCTCGGCGGAGTGGCACGAGCGGGCGGCCGCCGTCCTTCGGGATCACGACTACGGCTTCTGCGTCCACGCCGAGGAGTACGGCACCCGCTCGTCGTCGCTGATCCGGGCGGAGAAAAACGGGGCGACGAGCTATCGGTTCGCGGACGGCCCACCCTGCGAGACCGGGTACGAACCCGTCGAACCGTAAGCGGTCGGTGACAGCAGGCAGCGTTTTTATCAATCAGCCAATCGGACATCGTGTATGGTACTCGATACTATCATCGTGTTCCTGGTCAGTCTGATAGTCGGGACGCTAGGGATCTACGTCGGCGTCAGTCTCGCGACGAACGAAGCCATCGGGTTCGGAGGGGCGGCGCTCACCGCACTGCTCGGGGCGCTCGCGTGGGGGCTCGTGAGCTTCTTCGTGGGATGGCTACCGCTCGTCGGCGCGTTGCTCGCGCTGGTGGCGTGGGTCGGCGTGATCAACCTCCGTCACGCCGGCGGCTGGGCGACTGCAGCCCTGATCGGAGTCGTCGCGTGGCTCGTCGCCAGTGCGGCGCTGTACGCACTCACACTCGCCGGGCTCGTCTCGGCCTCCGCGGTTGGGATCCCCGGGGTCTGAGCGGGCGTTATTCCTCCTCGGGAACCATCCCACCGAAGGTCTCCTCGGCGTCGGCGGGGACGTCGAAGTCGTGGTAGTGATCCCCTTTCTCCTTGGTGAGAACGTTCAGTGCCGCCGCGGCGCCGTCGCCGGCCGAAATGACGGCCTGCCACTCCTCTGTCCGTCCCATCGCACCGGTCGCGTAGGCGTTCTCGACGCTGGTCTCCATGGTCACGTCCACGTCGACGACACCCTCGTCGGTGAGTTCACAACCGAGCTCCTCGGCGAGGTCGCGCTTCGCACCGGTCGCGAGGATCAGGTACGTCGCCTCGTACTCGCCGTCGTCGGTAGTGATCGAGAACCCATCGTCCGCGGGCTCGATGGCCGTGACCTCCTCGCCCTGATGGCGGTCGGCACCGAAGTCGTCGACCTGCTGTCGAGCGGTCGCCATGAAGGCGCTGCCGTCGACCGAGCCGATCCCGAGGTAGTTGAACAGATGGGCCTTGTGCATCCACGTCTGGTCGGTGTCGAACACGACGGTGTCGAGGCCGTTTTTCGCGGTGAACAGTGCCGCGCTCAGTCCCGCCGTCCCGCCGCCGACGATCGCTACGTCGCTCATATGATCCCAGACGGACAGGTCGCCAATAAGCGTACTGGCTGGTGGTCCGTTTTCAATTAACAACCATATAGGATAACTATTAAATGCATCTTTTTCGTTGGTTCCGAGTGGAATGTTCGACACTACCATACTGCAGTTGGGTGGGCAGGGGCCCCTCGTTTCGCTCCTGGCCGGAATCGTGGCGATCATACTCCTCTTGGTCGTCCTCGACTTGCCGCCGTTCATCGCGCTCGTCGTCGCGGGGCTCGTCGTCGGTATCGTCACTCCGGAGGTCGTATTCGCGGAGATACCCGCCGAGTTCGCCACCGCGTTCGGCGACAACATGGCCGGGATCGGGATCCCGATCCTCATGGCGGCGGTCATCGGCAAGTCGATGATCGAAAGCGGGGCCGCGGATCGGATCGTGCGGGGGTTCAGCTCGGTCGTCGGAGAGGACCGGACCGAACTCTCGCTGTTCGGAAGCAGTTTCGTGATCGCCATCCCGGTGTTTTTCGATAACGTCTTCTATCTGCTCGCGCCCCTCGCGCGGGCGGCTCGCACCCGGACGGGCGGGAGCTACGCGCTGTTCATCGTCGCCGTGGGTGCCGCCGGTGCGACCACCCACGCCTTCGTTCCGCCGACGCCCGGCCCGCTGCTGGCGGCGGGTGAGCTCGGCGCCAACCTCGGGACCACGATCGTCACCGGCGTTCTCGTCGGGCTCCCGACTGCACTCGTCGCTGGGCTCGGCTACGGGCACTTCATCAATCGCCGGATGGACATCCCACTGCGCGACGCGATGGGGACCTCCGTCGACGAGCTCGAGGAGAAAGTCAACAGACCGACCAGCGCCCTTCCGGGGATGTTCGAGTCCCTGCTCCCGATCCTGCTGGCGGTTCTGCTGGTGGCCGCGAACACGGGCGTCGAGACGTTCGTCGGCGAGGAGAGCGCGCCGGCTGCCTTCACGGGCTTCTTCGGTGATCCGAACTTCTCGCTGACGATCGCCGCGCTGGTCGCGGCGTTCACGTTCTACCGCATGAGCGACCTCTCCTCGGATACGTTCTCGGACGAACTCACGGAGGCGCTCAAAAGCGGCGGGAACATCGCCGCGATCACCGCCGCCGGCGGCGCCTTCGGCGCGATGCTCGCCGCGGCGGGCGCAGGAGAGTACATCGCCGGCGCGCTGGAGAACGTCGGGTTCGGGCTTCTCGTGACGGCATGGATAATCGCCGCCGGGGTGCGCGTCGTCCAGGGCTCGGCGACGGTCGCGATCGTCACCACGGCCGGCATCATGGCGCCGTTCACGGGCCAGCTGACGGTCAATCCCGCCTACATGGTCATGGTGATCGGGGCGGGCGCCACGTTCTGCTCCTGGTACAACGACAGCGGCTTCTGGATCGTCAAGGAGATCGGCGGGCTCACGCAGGCTGAAACGCTCAAGACCTGGACCATGGCGACGATCCTGATCGGTGTCGTTGGTCTGATCGCCTCGCTCGTCTTCTCGACGGTCCTCCCGCTGGTCTGAGCGTCGAACCCGACCGCAAGCGGTTTTTGCGCTTTCCCAGTCCGGTTGCGATCCTAGTTGTTCACCACCTCTATGGGGACATCCGGCGGGTAGGTCGTACGTATGGAGCCGTTTTTCCTTCGATACCCACACGAGAAGTGGATCGTCCGTTTCGGTTGAAGCGATCAAAGACCCCATTGTATTATACTTCTATGAGACCGTTCTCCACCCACGAGATGATTTTTGCACCGCTCGTCTCTCACACACCGTTCTCATGTCCGGGGGATGATGAATAACGGACGCTCAGTCAGGGACTGGTTCTTATTCGGTGCAAACCGTTTGACCGTTACAGCAATCCTGACAAGTACCTGTTTCGTTCTCCTGACGGTTTTCAGCATGCTTGATCTCCCCTTCCAGTCGATATTGAGCGATGGAGACACGATCGAGACGCTGTTTCAGACCCTTATCGGTGTTCTCATCACTGGTATGACGCTCGTTGTCTCGATCAATCAACTCGTCCTCTCCGAGGAGTTCGGGTCGCTGGGTCGACAACGCGAGAGAATGGACAAATCGATGACGTTCCGGAAGGACTCCGAGCGAGAGTTTCAGTGGACTGGCCCGCCGGAGCCGAACCGGTTCCTCAGTACGCTCATCAACACGAGCGTCGATCGGACCAAGGCGATTCAAGAGGCCGTGAAAGGAAACGCCGACCAACTCCTTCGAGACCGGGTCGAGCAACTGGCCGATCGGATCACCACGAGCGCCGACGAGGTCACCGACGAGTTAGAAGACGCACCGTTCGGCGAGTTCACGATCATGCGGGCCGCCCTCTCGTACAACTATTCGTGGAAGATCTACCTCGTTCGTCGACTGTACTGGGAACATCGAGAGAGTTTGAGCGAGGACGAGCAAGGCGCGATCGATGATCTAGTCGATATCTTGGAGCTGTTTGGCCCGGCAGAGGAGTTCTTCAAGGCGCACTATCTCCAATGGGAACTGGTCAATCTCTCCCGACGGATCCTCTACTCGGGGGTTCCAGCGCTCATCATCACGATCTATGCTGCGCTCTATCTGAAACCCGAGGTCGTCTCAGGGACGGTATTCGATGTCCCCGTACTCGTCTGGCTCATCAACGGCGGAGTGACGTTTGCGCTGATTCCGTTCTTTATCTTTACCGCGTACGTCTTTCGGACGGCCTCGATCGCGAAGGAGTCGGGAGCTATCGGACCGTTCGTCCTCCACGAATCGGAGCGAGCGCCCCTCATCGACTGGGAGGACTAACACGTCGCGACGCCACGGTTCAGGCCCGCTCGGTCAACGGTCCGTTGCTGGCCGAACCGCGACAGTTCTTATCTTCACCGGCGGCCGTTTTTTGCACCTATACGGAGCGTCGCAAGCGGTCCACGCTTACCGTAATCCCGCTACGCCCAGCCGATTCAGGCAGGTATCCGAGAGCAGGCGTTCAAAACGCCCATTACTGCCTTATCGCAGACCGACTTCCCGTTTCTCCCAGTCCTTCTCGAAGAGGTTGATCGTGTGGACCGCATCCTCGGTGTAGGCGTGTTCCTCAACGACGTCGTGATCGAGTTCGATCCCGAAGCCGGGACCCTCCGGAACCTGCACGTAGCCGTCCTCGACTTCGAGGGGATCGGTCAACAGATCGTCGACCCAGTCGACGTCGTAGGTCTGGAACATCTCCTGGATCAGGAAGTTCGGCGTCGACGTGCAGAAGTGCGAGTAGATCGCGCCTGCGACCGGACCCTGTGGGTTGTGTGGGGCAATGCTGACGTGATCTGCCTCCGCGAGCCCCGCGATCTTCTTGCCCTCCGTAATGCCACCGGTGTTCATCAGGTCGGGCTGGAAGACGTCGATGTCCGTGCGGGTCACCAGCTCGAAGAAGTCGTGTTTGCTCATGTGGCGCTCGCCCGTGGCGACCGGGATCGGCGACTTGTCGGCCACTTCGGCGAGGCTGTTGATCGAGTCCGGCGGGCAGGGCTCCTCGTACCACGTGGGATCGAACTCGTCGAGCTTGCGCGCGATGTCGATCGCCTGGGCGGCCGAAAAGCGCCCGTGGCACTCGATCAGGAGGTCGACGTCCGGCCCGACGGCTTCTCGAACCGCTCGGACGATGTCGACGGAGTGGTTGACGTCCTTTTTCGGCATGTGCTGCCAGGCCGTCCCGAAGGGATCGAACTTCATCGCGTCATACCCGTCATCGACGACGCGTTCGGCGGCCTCGGCGAACCCTTCGGGCTCGCCTTGGGTGTCGGTGTACCAGCCGTTGGCGTACGCGCGGAGTTCGTCACCGTGGACCTTCCCGCCCAGCAGGTCGTAGACAGGTGTATCGAGCAGTTTACCCTTGATGTCCCAGCAGGCCATGTCGACCGCGGAGCAGACGGTGGTGTTGATGACGCCCTTCGAGAACCACTCGTCGCGGTACATTTCGAGCCAGATGGCCTCGGTGTCGAAGGGATCCTTCCCGATGAAGAAGTTCGACATCTCCTCGATGGCCGCGGCGACGGTGCGGGGTTTGTCGTGGGTCGTCGCCTCGGCGAGGCCGGTGACGCCCGCGTCGGTCTCGAGTTCGACGAAGACCCAGGGTTTCCAGGGGTTCGCAACCAGATAGGTTTCGACGTCCGTGATCGTTACGTCGTCCATGCTCGTGTGAGCGAATCGATCCGCACGTAGTAATACTACCGGTAGAGGCGTGGGACAGGCGGGCGCTTATGAACTCGTGTGGCGAACTAGCGTACATGGATTTTGGTCTCGGACTCCTGAGTGCACAGCGATGGCCGGGCGACGACCGATCGGCGGGCGAGATCTACGGGGAGGTGCTGGATCTCGGGCAGGCGGCTGAGGAGGCGGGCCTCGACAGTGTCTGGACCTCCGAGCACCACTTCACCGACGACGAGTACCTCTCGGGGACGATGCCGACCCTGGGAGCGCTCGCGGGCGCGACCGACGAGATCGAGCTGGCCTCGGGCGTCGCGCTCACGCCCTTCTACGATCCCGTCAGGCTCGCGGAGGACGCCGCGACAATCGACGCGCTCTCCGGCGGCCGGCTCACGCTCGGACTCTCGATCGGCTATCTCGACTTCGAGTTCGAGAACTTCGGAGTCTCGAAGGACGAACGCACCGAGCGCACCGAGGACGCCGTCCGCCTGCTGCGCAACGCCTGGGAACCCGGTCCTCTGGAATACGACTCGGAGTTCCACCCGATCTCGCCCGACGCCGAGGTGACGCCGACGCCCGACGAACCCCCGGAGGTCGTTCTAGGGGCGGTCGCGAAGCCCGCGGTCCGGCGGGCCGCGCGCATGGGCGACGGCTGGTGTGCCAACGAGATGCTCTCGATCGAGGACATCGAACACCGGAAGAACGACATCGAACGCGTTCGGGAGGAGGAGGGGATCGGGGGAGAGTTCACCACCTACGCGATCCAGTACGCCTTCGTCGGCGACAGCTACGAGGAGGCCTGGGAGACGCTCCGGGATGGCTACTTCTACCAGCAGCGCAAGTACCAGGAGTGGGGCGGCGAGGAAGCGATCGACGAGCTATCCGACGAGCAGAAGGAGGAATTCGAGGAGCGCGCGCTCGTCGGCACGCCCGAGGACGTGGTCGAGGGGGTCGAGAAGTACCGCGAGGCGCTCGGCGACGACGTCCACTTCGTCTTTCGGCCCTACGCGCCGGGCATCGACACCGAGGAGCTGCTCGAATGTATCGAGCGCCTCGGCGAGGAAGTCGTGCCGCGCCTGTAGACGGGCGAAGGGCAACCTTTACCCCCCGGCCTGCGCCTCACTCAGCCATGACCGAGACCGTGTTGCTGGTCGGGGGCGGCGGACGCGAACACGCCATCGCGCGGACACTGGACGACGGCGACTGTGACCTGTACGCCTGTGCTGGAAACCGCAACCCGGGGATCGCCCGAATCGCTCAGGGCTTCGAGGCGCTCGATACGACGAACACGAGCGCCGTGACGAGCTACGCCGAGGAGGTCGGCGCGACCCTCGCCGTGATCGGCCCCGAGGCGCCGCTGCAGGCGGGCGTGGCCGACGCCCTCTCGGACGCCGGAGTCTTCCCCTTCGGCCCGAGCGCCGAAGGGGCCAGAATCGAGACGGACAAGGCCTATCAGCGCCGGTTCATGCGCGAACACGACATCTCGGGCTGTCCGGAGTTCGAGACCTTCGAGGACACGGAGGAGGCCTGCGAGTACATCGATTCCTCTACTATCGACCTCGCCGTCAAGCCCGCCGGACTCACCGGCGGGAAGGGTGTGAAGGTGATCGGCGATCAGGTGAATCGGGAGGAAGCGAAGGCGTACCTCCGCGAGGAGGAGTATGACAGGATCGTCTTAGAGGAGCGATTCGTCGGCGAGGAGTTCACCGTTCAGGGCCTCGTCGCGAACGGCTCGTTGAGAGTCACTCCCGCAGTGCAGGACCACAAGCGCGCCTACGAGGGCGACGAGGGACCCAACACCGGTGGAATGGGCTCTTATAGTGCTGCGGGCCTCGAACTGCCCTTCATGGGCGAGGAGGAGTACCGCGAAGCCGTTGGAATCCTCGACGAGACGGTCGCGGCGCTCGGCGAGTATACCGGGGTGCTCTACGGGCAGTTCATGCTGACCGCCGACGGCGTGAAAGTGATCGAGTACAACGCCCGCTTCGGCGATCCCGAGGCGATGAACACCCTGCCGACCATGAACTCCGACTTCCTCGACGTGCTCGTCGCCGCCCGCGAGGGCGAGGAGCTGCCGCAGCTCTCCTTCGCCCCGCGCGCGACCGTCTGCAAGTACGCCGTTCCGGATGGCTACCCGGTCGATCCGCAGGGTGGGACGCTCATCGAGGTCGACGAGGAGAGCGTGGCGCGGGCAGCGACCGAAAACGGCGACGCTGCGCTCTTCTATGCCAGTGTCGACGACCGTGACGAGGGTATCTACACGACCACCTCACGCGCGTTCGCGGTCGTCGGGATCGCTGGGACCATCGCGGAGGCGGAGGCCATCGCCGAGAACGCTCTGAACGAAGCCGACGAAGGCGTGCGGATCCGCCACGACATCGGGACCGAGCAGTTGGTCCAGTCGCGCATCGACCACATGGGGGAGCTTCGCGGGGAGTAGCGCCGGCGCACGCAGGGGTAACGACGAGGGGTGTTCCGTCAATGGTACGTCCATGAGCGAACACGGACGCACCCGCGACGAATCGCCGTGGCTGGCGACGACGGACGGCCCACGATTTTCGGCGCCCGATGGCGATCGAGCCGTCGACGTGGCGGTGGTCGGTGCCGGCATCGCGGGGCTCTCCACTGCGGCCCGGCTCGCCGAGGACGGTAGCAGTGTGGCGGTGATCGAGCGCGACCGGGTCGGCGCTGCGGTGACCGGCCACACCACCGCGAAGGTCACCTCACAGCACGGCCTGAAGTACGACCGATTGCTCGATACGGTGGGCGAAAAGCGCGCGCGCCAGTATGCCGAAGCCAATCAGGACGCCGTCGAGGAGATCGCACGGCGAAGCGAAGGATTCGACGCCGAGTTCGAGCGGCGGGATGCCTACGTCTACGCCGAGGATTCGGACAGTCGAGGACAGGTCCGCGACGAGGCGGAGGCGGCCGAACGCCTCGGTTTACCCGCCGAGTTCGTCGGAAGCGAGGACGTCGACCTCCCCTATGAGACGGCAGGTGCGGTCCGCTTTACCGAGCAGGGCCAGTTCCACCCCCGGAAGTACGTTTTAGGATTGGCCGACTTCGTCGAGGCCAAGGGCGGTGCGGTCTTCGAGGAGACGCGCGCAACCGCCCTGCGGATCGACGAACCCTGCGAAGTCGAGACCACGGATGGGACGCTCACTGCCGACCACGTGGTCTGTGCGACCCACTTCCCGGTCTTCGACCGCGGGAGCTACTTCGCGCGAATGCAGACCAAACGCTCGCACGTGATCGGGATACGGGTCACGAGCGAGCCCCCCGAAGGGATGTACTACAACACGGGCGATCCCTATCGCTCGATCCGAGTCCACGAACTCGACGGCGAGCCGCTCGTCCTCGTGGGCGGGGAGAACCACGAAACCGGCCGGGGTGGCTCGACGGACGAGCGCTACGACCGCCTCGAGACGTTCGCCCGCGCATATTTCGACGTCGAGGAAATCGAGTACCGCTGGTCGACGCAGGACTACAAACCGTTCGACGGGGTGCCCTACATCGGTCGGCTCGGTCCGGTGGGCGAGAACGCCTACGTCGCGACCGGCTTCGGCGGCTGGGGGATGACCGGCGGGGTCGCGGCCGGCGAGATCATCACGGGGCTGATCCGCGACGGCCAACATCCCCACCAGGATGTGTTTTCGCCCGCGCGGGTCAACGGCGAGTCGGCGAAGACGTTCGTCCCCCACAACGCCGCAGTCGGCGCTCACTTCGCGGCCGACTGGGCGCGCTCGCTTCTGGCCGACAGGGAAGCGACGCTGCGACCCGGCGAGGGTACCGTGGTGAAGACCGACGACGGACCCGTCGGCGTCTCCCGATCCGAATCCGGCGAGCTGAACGCCGTCTCGGCGATCTGCCCGCACATGAAGTGCGTGCTGCGGTGGAACGACGGCGAGACCAGTTGGGACTGCCCGTGTCATGGCTCGCGGTTCACCCCCGAGGGGCGGGTGCTCGACGGACCGGCGATCGAGGACCTGCCGCGTCGAAACGCCCGGGAAAAGTGACTGCGCGTGCCGGAGCGGACCTTTCGCCGGTAGCCGAACTCCACTCGGATATGAGCGAAGACGACCCGGCCTACGGCAGCGACGGGATCGAAAACGACGACGGACGGTACGGCGACACCGAGGACGAAAAGCGGAGCGCGGGCGGCGAGAGCGACGGGGCTGAGAACGGCGACGAGGGGGAGGACGGATCGCTCGGACAGGACGAGACCGACCTCGAGTAATCACGCTAGTTCAAGGGACAGCCGGACCAACGGGGGTGCGTGAGCGACGACATCCCGCCCCGCCACGACCGCGTGACCCGCCACCCGACGCCGGGTCGCACGAACTCGCTGTGGCGCTGGCCCGACGCCCGCCATCCCCTCCGAATCGTGGTCAACTACCTCGTCATCGTGCTCGTGCGCCATTCGCCGAGTCTCCGGGCGAAGAACTGGCTGCTCAGACGGATCGGCGTCACCGTCGGCGAGGGGGTCTCGTGGGGGCTCGAATCGACCCCCGACGTCTTCTGGCCCGAACTGATCACCGTCGACGACGGCGCGATCGTCGGCTACGACGCGACCTTGCTCTGTCACGAGTTCCTCCAAGAGGAGTACCGTACCGGCTCCGTCAGGGTCGGCAAAGGCGCGATGATCGGAGCGGGTGCGGTGGTGTTGCCGGGCGTCGAGATCGGGGCCGGCGCGAGCGTCGCGGCGAACTCGCTGGTGACCGAGGACGTCCCGCCGGGCGCGACCGCCGTCGGCGTCCCCGCCGAGATCCGCTCCGACGAGTGACCGTCTACTGATCACTCGCGGCGCTTGCTCGCGCCTTCCTCGAAGACGATCCGGTTGGGGACGATGTACTCCGTGCCGTCGTCCTCGATCCGGGTGACGAACAGCTCGACCTCCTGGACGACACCTTCCCGCCCGCCGATCCGCACCCGGTCGCCGATCCCATAGGGTTGATTCAAGAAGAGATAGAGCCCCGCCGCGCCAGACGAGAGCAGGTCGCGTGCCGCGATCCCGCCGAGGAAGACGATTCCGAAGAAGTACGCTCCGAGCAGGACGAGCAGGGCGGTGGTGGCGATTCCCAACTGGCCCAGCGCGATGAGGACCGCGACGTAGATGACGCTGTACTTCACGGTCGTCCCGACGAGGCCGACTTCGGGGAACTTCACGCTGCGCAGGCGTTCGTTGATCAGCAGTTCTATCTTGTCCCCGGCGATGATCCCGACGATGACCACGAACAGCGCGATGAAGGCGCGGGGAAGCAGCCACGTGAATTGGGAGAAGAGGACGAACACGTCGAGCACGCCCGCGACGTAGAGCGCGAACAGGACGCCCACGCCGTAGACGAACCACGAACTCAACCGCGAGACGACCGAGACGGTCGAACTCCCCAGCCCTTGGGCGGTCCGTTCGAAGGCGGTCCCCTCGACGGCGTCGCCGACGCCGAGGGCGGTCAACACCCGTTTGGTGGACTGTCCGAGGACGTACCCGAACGCCACGACCCCGACGAACACCGCGAGTGCGAGGACGAGCGGGGCACGCAGGATCGAGACGACCATCAATACTCCTCCGGATCGAGCTCGAGGACGAGCTGTCCGCCTTTGAAGGCGCGGACGAGCCCGTCGCTTTCGGAAAGCACGATTGAGGTGGCGTTCGTATCCCGCGTGATCGCCCCGCCGGCCATGTGCCGGGCGCCGAGCCCCTTCGGGATGTCGATACCCTTCGCGTCGGGTTCGAGATAGCGGTAGGCCGAGACGATCTTGCCCGAATCCGAGATGACGAAGGCGCCGTCGAGCCGGGAGAACTCCTTGAGCATCACGTTGACGATCGGGTCGCCGACGTGGACGTGGGACTTCTCGAAGGGGTTGTACGAGAGGGGCCGGGACTTGTTCATCACGTTGCCCGCGTCGCCGATGACGAAGAGCGCGCCGACGGGTTTGCCCTTCTGGCCCTTCTTGCCCAGATCGATTGCGACCTCCAGAACGCTCCTAATCACTTCCGGTTCGGCCCGGGAGTTGACGAACAGGTCGTAAAGCTCCGAGTGGACCGATTCCTCGGCGCGCACTCGCGAGACCGTGTCGATCTCCTCGCTGAAGATCGCCGTCGCGCAGACGACGACGTCACCCTCCTCGATGTAGCCGTCGCCGACGGCCGCACCCACGCCGAACTCGATGAGGTCATCGATGTCGGTGAAATCGAGCGGGATCTCGACGAAGATGTCGGCCTCGACGGCGTTTTCCGTACCGACGACGACGACCTCCGCGTCGAGTTCGGCCTCGGCGAAACGTTCGTAGAGTGAGCCGGTGGGCGAAAAGAGCGCGACCGCGTCCGCGTTCTCGACGATGCCGGAGAGGAGCCCGGAGACTGTATCCATTATCAAGAAACTCTCAGCGCGCGCGAAAAAGCGTTGTGGAGGGCTTCGAACCGTCAGACGACCGGCAGACACGATCCTGCCGAACGCTTTTGACCCTCTCGTCCCAACGGGAAGGCGCTATGGTTGCCCTACTCGCGATCGTCAAGAAAGCGGCGTCGTTCGGCTACAAGAAATACGGGATTCCCGGCGCGATCGGGTCGGTCGTGCTCGCCCTCGCGGGGTATCGGTTCGTCAAGAAGGCGTTGAGCGGGTCAAAATCGTCGAACTGAATGCGGAACGATCGGGTCGTACTTCCCATTCACGTCGAACCGATCCAGTCCCCGCGTCTCGCCGTGCTCGGTTCGGCCGGCGCGGGGAACCGGATCCGAACCGTTGGACCCCCGTGAGAACACGTTACGAGCAGTCGCTCGAAACTGAGAAGGATGCTACCCAAACAGCATCCTAGTCGTCAGTTGAATTCGTTCCTAAACGCGGCATGAGGGACGGGTTTCAGGGTGAAAAACAGGATATGGCCCCGTTTCATCCCGACTAAAGTATACCCCTTCGGTTGTAGCAGTTCCGTGACCTCCCTGCCCGTCGGTTTCCCCTCCCGTTCTTCACCGGCGTTCACGACGACGTTCTCGATCCGTAGCTCTCCCATCCCGTCGATTATCTCCGGCTCCGCGCCCTCGGCCTCTACTTTCAGGAAATCCACACCATCTACGTTCGACCGCTCGATATAGTCCTCAAGCGTGTGAACCGGTACGTGGTCGCCGGCGCTTCCCGACCCGGTATCGGGATCCAAGAACCCGTCGTCACCACCCCCGTCCCCGTACCGTATCTCCAGTTCGTCCTCCTCGTTCCAGAGCCCGCGATTGACCAGTTCTACGTTGTCGAACCTCTCCAAGTTTCGCTCCGCGATGGCGTGATTTCTCGGGCTCGGCTCGAACGCGATGACCCGCTCGGCCAACTTGGCGTACATCGCCGTATGCTTCCCGTGATAAACGCCGGTCTCGACGACGACGTCCGAAGGACCCGGCGCGACGTCCACGACTGAATCGGTATATATGTATTTGTCCCTGTAACCGAGACCGACCGTCGTTAGCTTGTAACCGGCCGAGAGTGGCGGTATGGACGGATTGTACAGCGTATATCTCTTCAGTAGTCGATCGATCGTAGCGCCGGCCCGTCCTCGTACTGCGCTGAGAAACGGTGGCAGTCCGGCTTCTCTGTAGGCTTCGAACGCGTTCGTTACCGATTCGGAGATCCTCGCAAGCATATCGTCCCCTGGTTCCTCTATCGCAAAACCGTTGCCGAATACTGGTATCAAACCGATCTGCTAGGGTTCGACGGAGGGCATTCAAACCGGTTCTGCGTTTCTCATGCGCGGCACCGGATTCGAACAACGCCCGAGAACCCGCTCGCTTCGCTCGCGGAACCTCAGTCTAACTCATATCCCCATACGATTGCTACCGCTCGCTATTTTGCTTGCGGCAGCAATGCGCGGGACCGGATTCGAACCGGCGGACCCCTACGGGACAGCGTCCTAAGCGCTGCGCCTTTGGCCTAGCTCGGCAACCCGCGCGCGATACTCGCTTTCCACGAACGGACCAAAAACCCGTCGCTGTCGTCTCGACCGGGACGGGGCGCTACTGCTCCAGCGTCTCGCTCAGTTCGTCGATCGTCCCGACGGTGAGGTCCGGCTCGCCGTCGAAGGGTTCCCAGGGTGCGCCCTTCCGGTCGATCCATACGCCCTGCATCCCGGCGTGACGCGCGCCCATCACGTCGAACCAGCCCGCCGTGACGTGGGCGATCCCCTCGATCGGGGTTCCCGTCCGTGCCGCAGCGTGGCGATAGAGACCGGCGGCCGGTTTGAACGTCTGAACCTCGTCGGCGCTGATCGTGTCCTCGAGAAGGTCGCGGATATCGGCGTGCTCGACCATCGATTCGAGCATCTCGGGGTTCCCGTTCGAGACGACGTAGCAGTCGTAGCCCGCATCGCGCAGGCGCTCGATACCGTCGCGTACGTCGTCGAACACGTCGAGTTCGTGGTAGACCGCGAGGATCTCGTCGCGCTCCTCGGTCGGGAGGTCGACGCCGTGGGCGTCGAGGGCGTACTGCAGCGCGTCGCGGTTCATCTCGTAGAACGGCTGGTAGGCGTCGATGTGGTTGGCGACGAACGTGTATTCGAGCGAGCGCGACCGCCAGCGCTTCGAGATCGGTTCGGGCTCCTCGACGCGCTCCTCGAGTGCGTTTTCGGCCGCGTCGACGTCGACGAGCGTGCTGTAGGAATCGAACGTGACCGTCTCGACGCGCTCGGGATCGAACGACATGGTCGGACCACGGCGGCGAGTCCCATAGTTCTCCCGTCCGCGGAGTCCGACGGTTTAACTCCGATGACGACCAACACAGTCCGTGTACCGCGCGAGCGACCGGTTACAGAACGAACGCTGGCTCGCTGACCTCCAGCGGGCGGCCGACGAACTGGGGTTCGAAAGCGACACCCGCTCGATCGCCGAGGACCTCTTTCTCTCGACGATCCCCGAGGAGGACCGATCGAAGCCTGCCGCCATCGCTGCGAGCCTCTATGCGGGCGGGCTGATCGCGGGCGATCGTCGCTCGCAGGGTGCGGTCGCCGATGCGGTCGGCGTGACCCGCCTGACGGTTCAGAACCGCTGGAAACCCCTGATCGAGGCGGCGGGTATGGACCCGCCGACCTGGTGAGTCGTCGACCGACTAGCGGGTTTTTGACGATGGACGACCAAGGGCGTGGTACGATGTGTCACTGCCTTGGCTCCGTCGAAGGGATGAGCGAACCGGAGCGCGCCGACCTGCGTGAAGAACACATGATCGAGGAGTTGCGCGCCGAGTACACGAGCGAGGAACTCGATCGGTTGGGCGTCGCCGCGTAGGGCGTTATTTTTCCGGT
Organism: Halalkalicoccus subterraneus; assembly: GCF_003697815.1. NCBI lineage: Archaea > Methanobacteriati > Methanobacteriota > Halobacteria > Halobacteriales > Halalkalicoccaceae > Halalkalicoccus > Halalkalicoccus subterraneus. Next base: position 45,332 of record NZ_RDQG01000047.1, read on the forward strand.
CGCGTTCGGCCCCGTCCCTCGCGCTCGGGCGTGAGGTTGCCGTGTTCGTCGATCTCGCCGTCGACGATCCGGGTACTCGAGACGATGTCGCCGTCCTCGGCTCGGAGGTGGTCGACCACGACGAGTTCGAGGGGGTCGTGGCCCTGTTCGCGCCGGATCCCGTTGATGCGTTCGCCGCCGCGCTGGGTCTCGGGTGAGACGATCAGCGCGTCGAAACGGGGCCGAGTGGCGATACCCGTGGGATCCTCGAGCTCCATGATCTCGTACTCGCGGCCGTGCTCCTCCGCCAGCGGGGCGAGTTCGGCCTCGAGGTCGGCCTTCCGGTCCTCGAAGGCCCGGACGTATCGGTCCTCGTGGCGAGTCTCGGGTGCGAGTTCGTCGCTCGTCAGCCCGACGGTGACGTCGCCGAGTTCGAACGCGCGCTCGAACAGTGCGCGATGACCGTCGTGTACGGGATCGAACGTCCCACCCAGCGCAACCTGCATACCGGGGCGATGTGAGCCGGTGGCTTAGTGGCTTCGGAACGGGGAACGGCTACTTCGTGGCGTCGGTGTCGTCAGCGTCGTCCTCAGCCCCGTTGTCGTGTCCGTCGGTATCGTCGACGGTGATGCTGATCGGCCTGCTCGCTTCCCCCTCGTTTTCCGCGAGATACTGATCGAGGTTGAAGACGGTGTTCAATTCGTCTTGGACCTGATGGAGGATCCCTCCCACTAACTCGCTCGGTGCGATTGCGGTGTACTCGTAGGGGTTGTTGCCCGCGCCCTCGCTCTCGCGTTTCTCCCGGGAGACGTTGCCCTCCTCGTTGAGTTCGGCGAGCGCCTCCCGGACCGTACTCGGGTACAGACCGGTGCCCGCGGCGATCTCCTCACTGGTTGAGCCGGGATACTGGCGCAGATAGACGTAGATCCGCGCGCGGGTCTCGGTGTCGAGCACCCATGCGAGCAGGTCGACGATCCCCCTGTCGAACTCCTCGACCGCGCGGTCGGCGCCCTCCTCAATGCGCGTTCGTGCGCCCGTCCCCGCCTCGTCCGCGGAGTCGACCGATACCGGGATCTCCTCGCCGTCCGCTGGGTCGTCTTCGGACATGTCCTCTCTGAGAGGTCGAAAGATCGCTCCGGTAAAAAGTCTTGCTTACAGCGTGAGCGAATCGTAGAGGGCGTCGACGCCCGATTCCTCACGGATCCGACGCTGGCGCTGCGCACCGCTTTCGGCGCCGTAGATCCGTTCGATGCCCGACACGTCCAGGCGGTCGCACTCGCGCTCGACGACCTCAGAAAGCGAGACGGTTCCCGACAGGTCCCGGTCGATGAAGGAGGCGTCGTGGCCGTGGCGCAGCGCGCGCCACTTGTTCTCATCGAGGAGTTCGCGACGGTGATCGTACGCGTCCCCCCACGGATTCACGCTTTCCTCGTAGCGCTCCGCGAGATCCGTCACGAGCGCGTGGATGTACTCGACGAACGCCAGCACGTACTCTGGGTCGGCCTGTCCGTCGGGGGTGCGTACCTCGACGGTACCGTGTTCCGAGTGGGGACGCACGTCGTACCAGAGTTCGCCCCGGTCGTTGATCGAGCCCTGCTCGACCAGCAGTCGCTCGAAATCGGCGAACTCCTCGAAGCTCTCGAATGCCGTCGGCATCCCGGTGTTCGGTAGGGCCTCGAATATCTTCGCCCGCGCCGAGGCCAGCCCGGTGTCGAAGCCGTTCCAGTAGGGCGAATTGGCCGAGAGCGCGAGCATAATGGGTAAAAACCAGCGGATCTCGTTGGCGATCCAGACGGCTTTATCGGGATTATCGACCCCGACGTGGACGTGCAGGCCCGCCGTGGTGTTTCGGTGTTGAGGATACTGGATCCGGTCGAGCTGGGAGCGATAGCGGGGTTTCTCGGCGTGTTCGAGTTCGCGCCACTTCGCGCCGGGATGCAATCCCGCCGCGGCGATCCGATAGCCGTGTTCGGCGGCGTAGGACACGAGGGTTTCACGGACCTCTCGAAGGACCTCGTCGGCCTCCGAGAACGACTCGATGACGGGCGTCTGGGTCTCGATCACGCATTTGAACAGCTCGTGATCGAGGCGCCCCTCGAGTACGCCGGGGGGATCGTTCTCGTAGACCAGTTCGTCCGTCCCCGAGACGGGCCGGCCCGATTCGTTGACGACGAAAAACTCCTCCTCGATCCCGAGGGTGCCCATCCGCGCGAAGTTCTCTGCCGAACCCGTCTCCATCGGAGTTCGATTCGTCCCCGTCGAATAAATACCCCCTGTTATATTCGCGGGCGGGCGACCACGGCGAGGTGGTCCTCGTGATAGGGTTCGAGACGCTCGGTTTCGAGGATCTCGTAGCCGGTTTCGAGGCGCTCTCTCACGTCCGAGAAGACCGCCTCGGGCTCGCGGGTCACGTCCTCGCTTCGGGCTTTGATCGCCGCGAGCAGCCGGCCGTCCTCGCGGAGGAAGGGTCGATTGCGGAGTGCCACGTCTGCCTGCCCGCGCGTCGCGACGTCCTGGACAACGGCGTCGACGTCGCGCTCGACGACGTGGGCGTAGCTCTCGGGTTTACGGGCGTCCTTCAGCAGCGGAAAGAGGTTCTCCCGGTCCTCGGCGACCCCGACGAGGTCCCGGACGGGCCGGGGCGCGAACTCGACGGCGTACGTGGGTCCGGAGAAGTCCGCGACGTGGCTCACGGTCGTGCCGCTCGCCGCACCCAGGTACAGCACCGTCGGCTCGTCGGGGAGTTCGAGGGCCATTCCCGCCTCGAACATCGCGCCGAGCTTCGAGCGATGGGGGTCCCACGCGCGCCACCCCTCCTCGACCGGCTCGCCGTAGACCGCCGCGCCGCGGGTCGAGAGGCGTTGCCGGCCGTCGAACTCCCGCTTCTCGATACCGTCGGGACGGCTCATGACTCCTCCCGCGCCCGGATGGTCGCGATACGCTCGTCGAGTTCGGCGTCGAGTTCGGGTCGTCGATCGCCCGCGTAGTGGTCGACCCGCGCGGCGATGGTGAGCTTGCCCGCGAGCGCCCGGGCGGCCGAGCCCCGGTCTTCGGACCGAGTACCCCGAACGTACTCGTGGGTGTAGATGATCCCGTGTTTGGGCGAGGGGGCGTGGCCCCGGAGATGTGCGAACAGGGCGTCCTCGGCGCCGAGCACTTGTAGCGTGCCGCTCGGTTTCTTCGCGAGTTCGCCGAGCCCGCCGGCCAGCGCGATCAGCCGGGCCGCCAGCACGGGCCCGGCGAGCGCCGCGAGGTTGGGCGCGACCGTGGGCGTGGTTCGCTCGATGAACGCCCTGAGCGAGGCGGCTTCGTCGGCGAGTCCCACCACGCGGGCGGCGAGCGAAACGACCCGCTCCTCGACCACATCCTCGGGGTCGTGTTCGGCCAGTCTGCGCGCGTACGTCGTTCCCGAACCGTCTTCCAGCCCGAGGCTGCCGCCCCACTCGGTGACCCGTTCCGCGAGTTCGTTCGCGACCCGCTCGGTGTCGTCCATCGCGCGCACCGCGTGGACGAGCTGCTTGTCGTCGCTTCGCTCGCGGTCCGCGACCTCCGCGCGGGCGGTCTCGATCGTCGCCGTCCGGAGCCACTCGTAGTACTCATCGGTCGAGTCGACACGACCGGTCTCGACGGCGAGGGTCGGCCAGCCGCGCGGTTCGTCGGTCTCACCGGTGACGATCGCCTCGCGGGCCGCGTCGGCGTCGCCCGGATCGAGCCCGTCGAACCAGCCCGCTTCGGCGGCCGCGGTTCCGTTGGTCCCGTCAGTCATTGGGCGGCCGTAGACCCCGGAGTTGTATAGCCGTCCCGATGGGAGCCGACGAAATCCGCCCAAACTGACTTCGGATCGACGGTCCAACGCTTCCCATGGACGCTGACGAACCCGAACTCACAACCGAGGCGTTCGTCGAGTACTGCCGGCTCCAGGCCCGACTCCTCTCGGGGACCGTCGAGACGATCGAAACCGAGGCAAACGAACTGCTCGACGAACTCGACGAGGAGACCGCTGAGATCCGCCGGCGGCTCGACGACGCGGACACCCTCGCGGGCCCCGATTCACCTCGATCGACCGAGTCCCCCAGCGATCCGTCCGCCGACGTCGACTCGTTGGCCGAGTTGGAAGGGGACGTCGAGGAGAAACAAACCCTCGTCGAGGCGAAGCGGGTTCGGATGGAGGCCTTCCGGACGCTCGCCGACGCGTATCTCGAGCTCGCCGGCGAACTCGAAGGGGGTGCCGAGGACGGCCGGGAGGCCCTCGAACGGGTGGTTCGCTTCGAGGCCGATCGGGACGCCCCGGCGTACTTCGAAGAACGCGAGACGGTACTGGAAACCGCGGTGTCGCGCGACCGCGAGGAGTGAGCCGGCCCACGAGCTCATACCGACCCATCTTTCCCGCTGAAGCGAGGCCTTAAGTCGCTTCGGGGATACTATCGTTTTATAATGACAAGCCCCACCCGTCAGCGCGAGCGCAGTACCGAAACGGAGGAGGTGCAGGAAACACAGGAATCGTCGTCCGAACGGGTGTGCGAGGAGTGCGGGTCGGACAGTCTCGTCAAAAGCGACGACCAAGGGGAACTCGTCTGTCAGAACTGCGGACTCATCGTCGAGGGGATGAACATCGACCGCGGCCCGGAGTGGCGCGCGTTCAACCACTCCGAGCGACAGAGCAAGTCGCGGGTGGGCGCGCCGACCACCCAGACGATGCACGACAAGGGGTTGACGACCCAGATCGACTGGAAGGACAAGGACGCCTACGGCCGGTCGCTGTCTGCCGAAAAGCGCAGTCAGATGCACCGGCTACGCAAGTGGCAGGAGCGCATCCGCACGAAGGACGCCGGTGAGCGAAACCTCCAGTTCGCCCTCAGCGAGATCGACCGCATGGCCTCGGCGCTTGGCGTACCCCGCTCCGTGCGGGAGGTCGCCTCGGTGATCTATCGGCGGGCACTCAGCGAGGACCTCATCCGCGGGCGTTCCATCGAAGGTGTCGCCACCGGATGTCTCTACGCGGCGTGTCGGAAGGAGGGGATTCCACGCAGTCTGGAGGAGATCAGCGAGGTCTCGCGGGTCGAGCGAAAGGAGATCGGGCGCACCTATCGGTACGTCTCCCAGGAGCTCGGCCTCGAAATGCGTCCCGTCGACCCCCAGCAGTACGTTCCGCGTTTCTGTTCCGAACTCGAACTCTCAGAGGAAGTCCAGGCGAAGACCAAGGAGATCATCGAGGTCACGACGGAGATGGGCCTGCTCTCGGGGAAGTCCCCGACGGGCTATGCCGCCGCGGCGATCTACGCCGCCTCGCTGCTCTGTAACGAGAAGAAGACCCAGCGCGAGGT
>NZ_RDQG01000048.1 GCF_003697815.1 Halalkalicoccus subterraneus
GCGACCGGCGAGTTCGGCGACAAGACCCAACTGGTGACGATCGGACTGGCGGCCCAGTACGGTGCGACCAGCGCCATCTGGGCCGGCGAGATGCTGGCGATCATCCCGGTGAGCCTCGCAAACGCCTTGTTCTTCCATCGGTTCTCCCGCCGGGTCGACCTCCGGAAGGCCCATCTGGTAGGTGCGGCCCTGTTCGCCCTCTTCGCACTCGACGCGTTCCTCTCACTACTGACTGGCGTCTCCGTCTGGGAGACGGCCGTCGGTCACATCTCCGGGGTCGTCAGCGGCGTCCTCTGAGGCACACGCGGTGGGTTTTTGTCGATCCCCGCGGAACCATCGGCGTGACCGACGTTCTCGGCGCGGTCCTCGCTGGCGTCGTCCTCGGACTGTCGCTTGCGGCCCCGCCCGGCCCGATGAACGCGATCATCGCCGCCGAGAGCGCGCTCCGGGGCTGGTTTTCCGGAGTGCGCGCCGGACTGGGCGCGATGAGTGCCGACGCCTGTTTCTTCATGCTCGCGCTCGCGGGGGTCGCGACCGTCCTTCAGGACGCCCCGACGGTACGCGCCGTGATGATGGGCGTCGGCGGACTGTTGATGGGATATTTCGCCCTCGACGCGACGAGAAACGCTCGCGAGTCGTTTCTCGCCCGCGACGCCGGCGAGTCGAAGGGGTTTCGACGGACGTTCGCGCTCTCGGTTACCAATCCCTATCAGATTCTCTGGTGGCTCACCGTCGGTGTGGCGCTGCTCGATCCGGGGACGCTCTCGGTTTCGATTCCACTCCTCGGAGCCATCGAAATCCAAACGGGCAGCGTTGCCATCGTCGTCGGCTTCTTCGCGGGGATCGCCCTGTGGATCACGCTGTTCCCGCTTGCGCTCACCCGCCTGGGTCGACGGGTCGATGGGTTCGCGCCGCTCGTCGCGGCTGGGAGCGCGATGGTGCTTGCGGGCTTCGGGCTGGTCTTCCTGTATCGGGCGTTCGTTCTACTCTAATGCCTCGGGACCCCGTTCCATCTCCGGCACTTCGGACTCGAGCCACTCACAGAACCAGCGCACGCGCTTGAGGCGCTCGTGGGCGATAGTCTCCGCCGTCGGGCTCTGGATACGCTCGCAGGCCTCCTGGCCGCGCTCGTAAACGCGGTCGATCATCGTCGCGCTATCCATGTGGGTGCGGGCTTCATAGCCCATCCGAAGCAGCATGAGGACGGTCCCGTTCGCGCCGACCTTGTCCAGCAGATCGGCCTCGATCAGACATCGGCCCTCAAGCGAGAGCTCCGCGATGTCACCCGAGTGGGTGTGCGCATCGATCGCACGACAGACGCGGTCGATAAAGGAGGTCGGAAACGAACCGCGCGAGCCGAGATATTCGCGGGCGACGCGTGCGCCCTCCTCGGCGTGGACCTCCTGGTCGGCGTCGAGCTTCGCGACGTCGTGAAAGAGTGCGGCAACCCGGACGACATCGACGTCCGCGCCCTCCTTACGGGCGATCTCCTCGGCAAGCGAGAGGACGTTCAACGTGTGATTGAACCGGTACTCCGCCGAGTGCCACGGGTACCACCGCATTCGACCGCCCTCCTCCTCGTTCTGGACGCTCGCGTCGAGATACTCGTAGACGAACCGTTTCATCTCGTCGAACTCGGCCTCGGAGACGGGCGTCTCCTTTATTTCAACGCCCATAGAACCACCTCGAGAGAGACAGGTTATCGTTCATTGTTATCTACAAAAACGTGTGTTTTACTCTTTAGCGTTACGACGGGTTTGCCACGCTGTCACGCACCGGCAGAGCCACCTCGAGAGGTATACTGGATGGCAAGAGGAACCCTCACCGGCCCGAGTGGTTCGAGAAACGCCGACAGAGACAGGGTTTACACCCCACCGCCCGAACGGCCGGTATGACCGATCCGCTCTATCTCGACGACTCGACGGTACGGGAGTTCGACGCGCGCGTCGAACGCGTCATCGACGACGGCGACACCGCGAGGGTCGTGCTCGACCGCACACACTTTTACCCGGAGGGTGGCGGCCAGCCCCCCGATCGCGGAACGCTCTCGGGGGCCGAGACGTGGCCCGTTCTGGACGTTCAGAAGACCGACGAGATCTATCACACCGTCGAGGGCGCAGGGCCGACCGAAGGCGACCGGCTCACTGGTATCCTCGATCGGGAGCGCCGACAGGCCCACATGCGCTATCATACGGCCCAACACCTGCTGTCGGCGCTGTTGCTTTCGAAGTATGACGCGGCGACGACGGGCAATCAGCTCTACGCCGACCGCGCCCGTCTGGACTGTGGCTACGACCGCTTTACTCGCGAGGAGCTCGATGGCATCGAGGCCCGGATGAACGACCTGGTTCGGGCTAACCTCGACGTACGGTGGTACACCCTCGACCGCGAGCGCGCCGAGGCGGAACTCGATTCCAAGCGTACTCGTCTCGACCTCCTACCAGAGAGCATCACCGAGATACGGATCGTCGAGATCGGCGACGGGATCGCCTCGAACCCGGACGAGGAGCCGGCCGACCCGGAGGACGTCTACGACCGGGTGGCGTGTGCGGGAACCCACGTCGAGAGGACGGGTGCGATCGGGCGCGTCGAGGTGACCGGCCGCGAGACGAGGGGGAAGGGCGAAGAACGGCTCGCGTTCATCCTCGAAGACGAATAGGTTATTTCTCCTCGACGCGGAGTTCGCCCGTGCGCGTAGAGAACTGTTTCATCGCCGTCGACGGCGTTGGCGAGCGGACCGAGCGGAAACTCTGGGAGGCCGGCGTCACCGACTGGGACGCCTTCGCCGAGGCTGGCTCGCTTCCGGTCGGCGACTCGCGGGCCGCGTCGATCGAGTCGTTCATCGACCGGGCGCGTCCACGCCTCGAAGACGGTGACGTCGGCTTCTTCGCCGACCGGCTCCCGTCGGCGAGCCACTGGCGCTTCTACGAGAACTTCCGGCCGAACACCTGCTTTTTCGACATCGAGACGACCGGCCTCAGCAAACACCGCGATCGTGTGACGACGGTGAGTTTCCATCAGGGCGACGAGACCGAGACGCTCGTGGCCGGCGACGACCTCACGCGCGAGGCGATCGCGGCCCGCCTCGATCGGGCGGACCTGCTCGTCAGCTTCAACGGCGCGCGCTTCGACGTACCCTTCCTCGAGACCAGTTTCGACCTCACGATCGACACGCCGCATCTCGACCTCATGTATCCCTGCAAGCGGGCGGGGCTCACGGGCGGATTGAAGGCGATCGAACGCGAACTCGGGATCGGGCGCGAAGAGGCGGGCGTCGACGGCCGGGAGGCCGTCCGGTTGTGGCACGCCTACGAAGGCGGCGACGAGGCGGCGCTCGAAACGCTGATCAGATACAACCGCGACGACACCCGCAACCTCGCAGTCCTCGGTGACCGGGTCGCGACGCGCCTCGACAGCGAGGTCTTCGGAACCTTCCGGTAGAGTTCGTCGAGCCGAACCCAATGTTCGACCGGGCACGCACGAGTATCCATGCTCATCCTCGCCGACCTGAACGTACTCGTCGTCGACTGAATCGGCACGGACGTCTCGGAAATCGAAATGAACAGCGACCTGTTCGAGCGTTAGGAAGTGCATAACGCCGATGATCCGTCCGACCGGCTATCGTCAGGACCGTCGTCCGTGGGCTGACCGAGGCGGTCGATGGAAACGGCCAAGAGGCCGGTTTTGCGGACCACATTACCACCTCGGCGGCCGAGTCGCTCGATCCCGAAACGGCATGGGTAGTCTAAATCCATGACAGCGAGCCACCCACCGAACCCCACGTCCCGGCGGTGCTGGCAGGTGAATACGCGATCACTGCTCCAGAACGGGTTGGGGCTACCGCGAGTTCACGAATGGAGTACCCGAGTTCGAGCCCCATAAGGTATGAGACAACGGCGCATTTAGCGGGATAGTAACAATATTCTAATATGAGTTGTTTTCTGTATGGACGGTCATCGGAAATTACTCACCAAGCGGGCGTTTCTCGCCTCGGCTGGCGTAACGGCGTTCGCCGGTTGTCTCGGTACTGCGGGCACGGAATCCGACGAGGAGGAGAACACGACCGACGAGAACGCGACTGATCCCTCTCCCGATCCGGAGCCGGAGCCCGAGCCCGACCCGGAACCTGACGAGCCGACGCTGTTTCTCGACGGCGATCCGCGAGAGGAGTTCTGGGACCGTGGCGAGAGCTGGCAGGACTGTGAGTCACTCGACGACTGGGAGGTGCTTTCGGGCTCGCTCGAACCCGCGACCGACCACGTCTATCGTGGTTCGCAATCGGCTCATCTGACGAACGGGGACGACGACGAGGTACGCGTGCGGATCCCGCTTTCGGGGTTCGACCTCACGAGGACCTCGTTCTCGCTCGCAATGGACATCGTGGATCCCGGAGACCTCTATTCGCCGTCGTTCAACGTCAATGCACCGGAGTGTGACAAGGAGATCCATTTCCGGACTCGACACAAGATCGACGAACCGGGTTGGATCCGCTACGATCTCGGTATCAGCCACACGTACGGACTCGAGGCGGAGGACGCCTACATGACGATCTCGTGGGGCGGAGACGTCGACTGGTATATAGACGACATCCGGGCGGTACCAGTCGAGAGCGACCCGAAGCTGTTCATCCAGTTCGACGACTCGCTTCGAACGACCTACGAGACGGCGTTTCCGATCATGGAGCAGTACGGTCTCACCGCGACGGTCTTCACCGTAACGGGGCGGGAAGGATACAGTCGAAACCTGACCCTGGAGCAGATGAAAGAGATGCAGGAGGCCGGCTGGGAGTTCGGAAGCCACACCCACACCCATCAACGGACCGGCGAGCTCAGTCTCGACGAGCAACGCGAGGAATTAGAGCGCTCGAAGGAGTGGTTGCTCGACCACGGATTCACACAGGCCGCCTCGACGCTTGCGTATCCCTTTGGCTCCTTTACGACCGAGACGATGGACATCGCGGCCGATTACTACGATTTCGCGACACACGGCCAGCGCGGGTCGATGAACCGGACGATCAGCTCCCCGTTGTCGGTCAATCGCCATCCCGGTGATGACCCCGGGCGTTCGATGGAACTGATCGACATCCTCCTCGACAAACGGATGCCGACGGACACGCTCGTGTTGTATTACCATGAAGTGATCGAGGACGATGAGACTTGGATTGATCCCGCCGGATTCGAGGAGACGATGGCCTACATCGACGAGCGCGGCGTCGAGTGTTTACTGACGAGCGAGCTGCGCGACCAGCAGTTCGACTGAGGGAGCAGTCACCCGTTTCGAGACTGTTCAGAGGTGGCGGTTCGCCACCGAGAGTCGAACTACGCCCTCGTCCGTCGACTCGACGAGGTCACCGGTCACGGAGATGTGGTCGGCTCCGGCCGTAGCGAATCCCAACAGGGAGCGGATCTCGTCAGTGATCGTCGGCTCCGGATCGAGCATCGCGGCACCGTCCTCGACGGCGCTGACGATACCGATTTCGAGTCCAGTCGCGTCGACGACCGGGGTTCCAACGGCTGCGTCGGTGAGTTCGGACGACATTCGATGAGGGGTTCGGATAGGGTCGGCTATAACCTTGCGGAACGTCACCGACGGATCTAGCCCATAGCCACCGGGCCGAAGTTTCGAATCCGCACGCTCGATTGAGACGGACCATCCTCACCTCGTATCATCCACAGTAGAGTAGTCCCGGGCGGATTCGAACCGCCGTCATAGGCTCCAAAGGCCCATATGATTGGCCACTACACCACGGGACTTCACTCATTTCGTTCGGTCAGTCCAGTGTGCATCGAAAACCCAACGGGTTCTCTCAACACCACGGGACTCCTCGCCGTACCTACCCGCGGCGGTTACTTGAACGCTTCGAGAGTCAGTCCGCCGGCTCCTCGATACAGAACTCGAGGTACTCACAGGCGTCGCTCTCGGGATCGAAGCAGTCGGGACAGTCCGACCGGCGGTCGATGATCGTATCGAGCCGGTCGCCGACGGTTTCGTCGATAACGCTCTCGAGTTCGCGGGCCTCCGTGCGGAACTCCTCGACTTCGAGGACGTTCGCCAGGAAGCGCTCGATAATGCAGTACGTCTGCAGCGCGTTTCGCGCCCTGACGATCCCCTCGTCGGTCAGGGAGGTGCCCTTGTACTTCTCGTGGTCGACCAGCCCGCGGTCGGCGAGCTTGCCGATCATCTCGTTGACGCTCGCTGGGCTGACTTCGAGGCGCTCGGCGAGCGCACCGGTTGCCGCCGGGCCGTCCTCCGCACGCTGAACGACGTAGATCGCCTTGAGATACTGATCTGCCGTGTTCACAGCGACCACCTCGCGTGGTCACTATGCGTAGCGAACAAGGTTGCTGTGAGTGTATTCATTCGCGTTCCTCCATGATCTCGGTGACGTCTCGGACTCCCTCCTCTTCCTCGGCACGGATCGCTCGAAGCGTCGCCAGGAGGCGTTTTCGATCGATATCGAACGTCGCGTCGCTCCCCTCGATCGCTTCGATGAGATCGTCGTAGAACTTATATGCGGTCTCCTCGCTGTGCAGTTGGTCGTAGAGGATGCCGTCGAAGTCGTCGGGTTTTGTCTGACCGTACTGGCCGTCGACCAGCGCTTCGATCTCCTCGAAGGCGACGCTTTCGGCGTCGAGCTCGTCGATCAACTCCTCGAGACGGCTCCGATGCTCGGCCGACTCCTCGGCGGCGTGTTCGAGCAAGTGTTCGATCCTGTCGTCGAGTTCCGCCTGCTCGTCGGTCGACAGCGACTGGTGGTGGTGATAGGCGCGGGCCTCGACGACCTCCTCCAGGACGACGCCGATCTGGAGCAGGCGTGCGAGCTGTCGGTCCGAGCCGACGCGGGTCGCGAGGCTCATGGGCACCCCCGAAACGGTTCGAAAACGATACGGCCGGCGTGCATACCCCTTATCGGAGCCGCTCTTTGATACGTCCTTCGAGGTCTTCGCGCAGCTCCTCGACTTCGATCTCGTCGAGTACCGGCACGAAGAAGCCCTCGACGAGCATGTTCTTCGCGGACTGGGGATCGACACCGCGCGAGATCATGTAGAACAGGTCCTCCTGATCGACCTGACCCACGGTGGCGGAGTGGCTCGCCTCGGTGTCGTGGTTGTTGATGATCAGCTTCGGTGAGGCGTCGGCCTCGCTCTCGTCGGAGAGCATCAGCGTGTTCTCGCGCTGGTAGGAATTGGTATCCCACGCCTCGCTGCCAACGTCCTGAACGCCCTCGTAGACCGAGCGCGAACGGTCGTCGAGCACACCGCGGGTCACGAGGTCGGCGGTGGTGTGCTCGGCGCGATGCCAGACCCGCGAGTTGATGTCGAAGTGCTGGTCGTCGTGGCCGAAAAAGGCCCCGACGATCTTCGTCTCCGAGCCCTCGCCCGAAAGCGTGGTCTCGACGCCCGACTTCGTGAGCCGTGAACCGAGGTTGCCCTCGATCCAGTTGATCGTCGCGTACTGGTCGGTGCTGCCGTGTTTCAGCGTGTAGTTGTACGTCTCCTCGTCGAGGTCCTGCAGGCTGCCGTACTGGATGTGACTGTTCTCCCCGGCACTGATCTCGACGATACCGCTGTAGTACCGCCCCTCCTCGCTATCGACCGACTCGCCCGTCGACTGGCGCTCCAGAATGGTGACCGAACTCGACTGCTCGGTCACGACCAGCGTGTAGTTGAAGAGCGACCGGGAGTTCATCGTCGTCCGGATCGTCACGTCCTCGGCGTCGACGTTGCGGGGAACGTAGACGACGGTTCCGGTCGTAAAGAGCGCCGTCGAGAGTGCCGTCAGGTAGTTCTCCTGGGGATCGATCTCCGTGCCGAAGTGCTCGCGCACCAGTTCTTCGTGCTCGCGGGCGGCCTCCGCGAAGGGCAGCACCTCGACGTCCTCGGGACCGACCTGGTCCTTCTCCTCTGTGGCGTCGAGCGGATCGACCAGCGCCTCGAAATCGAGGTCCTCGAGGTTCGTCCACCGACGGCCCGGCGTCTGGATGACGCTCGGCAGGTCGAGCGAGTCGAGCGCCTCCAGGGCCTCTAGGCGAGTCTCGAGGAGCCACTCGGGCTCGTCGAGCTCCTCGGAGATCTTCTCTACTGTTTCCTCCGAGATGTCCGCGTGCTGGATGCCGGCGCTCATCCGAGCGATCCCTCCATTTCGAGTTCGATGAGGCGATTGAGCTCGACGGCGTATTCGATGGGCAGTTCTTCGGTGATCGGCTCGATGAAGCCCGAGACGATCATCTGT
>NZ_RDQG01000049.1 GCF_003697815.1 Halalkalicoccus subterraneus
CAGACGACGCTCTGTTCGAGCAGTCCCAGGCGCTCGACGGTCACGATGTCCTTCGCATGGCCCGCACGGTTGACCGTCGCGCGCACCTCCCCACGCGTGGCGTTGTTGACGTTGACTCGACCTGTGCCGCGCGTCCACTCGTAGAGGCGGTCGCGCTCCTCGTCGGCGAGCCGCGAGTCGTCCTCGTCGCCGTAGACGAACGATATCGGGAGGTGCTGGACGAGGCCGAACCGCTCGACCAACTGGGCGGGCCGGCCCTGTCCGAGTCCCAACTCCTCCGTTGGAACTCGGACCTCGCGGCCGGCGTCGAGGACGAACCCGTCGTCGTCCCACGACTGCAAGGTTCCGACGTAGGTCTCGCCCTCGCGGAACTCGTCGGTGATCTCGCCCCACTCCTCGCGTAGCGCGTTGCGGGCGACGGTGGCGTCCTCACCGTCGATACTCACCGTCGGGAAGTCGTCGTGGCGAACCCCGATCGTCCACTCGACGTCGAGGTCGCCGATCGTATTGCCGACCAGCGAGTCCAGCCCGTCGAGCGCCTGCTCGCGGGCCTGCCCGTGAACCGTCACTTTAGTTGCAAGGACGACCATCAGGCCTCGACGCCGTCGACGTTGAGTTCACTTCGAAGCTCCTCGATTCGGCGCTCCATCGCCTCGACGAGCCGGTCGTTGTCCATCGATTCTAACGGCGAACCGCACTCGGGACACTCGAAGCCGAAGTCCATCGCCTCGCCGAACTCGAAGCGAATGGAGCAGATCTCACAGAGGTAGAACTCGTGGTTGCGTTCGTAGTCCTCGCGGTTCTCCAGCGCGTCGAGCAGCCGTTCCATCTCCTCGGCTAAGTTCTCGGGAATGTTCTCGTACTCGAACGTCCAGAGGTACGTCAGCCAGCCCGAGTCCTCGTCCCGGAGCCGCCGGTAGCTCGCCAGATCGTTCTCGTAGAGGATAAAGAGCGACCGGCGCACGTCGTTGAGTTCCAGATCGAGGGTCTCGGCGAGTTCCTCGTCGGTGACCTCCCCGTCCGGCGGTGCGGCGGCGACCGGCATTCCCTTCGGCCCCACCAGTTCGTGTAAATACTTCTGTATGACGGGGTCCTCCAGTAGATCCTCAAAAGCCATTATCCCCCACTTGAGTCGTTTGCCGGTTAAGTCTTTTGAGCCACCCCGAGGGGCGAAAACACTATGTCAGATAACGTATAGTATCTACGTATGAGTGAGTTCCTCAATGCGCTTCGCGATGAGGTAAACTCGAACGCAATCCTCGGGATCGTCGTCGTCCTCGGTCTGATCGTAGTGGTTACCGACGCCTCGTGGTCGATATTCATCGCCACCGGTATCGCGATCGGTGCGACCGCCATCATCAGTGCTTCCGAATCGCTTCCCGGTGTCAATGGCCGTGCTCTGAGTGCGGTCGTCTTCGCATTCGGGACGCTCTGTGGGGTGTACGTCACGTTTGTAGAATCGTCCTATCTCATGGGTGGATTGACTCTCTTTGCGTCTTGGCTCACCATTGATGCGCTCTACGACACCGTCCACGGTATCGAGCCTACAGAGCCTGAGAGCAGTGACCTCGATGAGATGGGTGCCAGCGAGGCCAGTCGCGTCATGTATCATGCCGGGAAGGTTCTGCAGGCACTCGACAACTCGCCTGCCTCGCTTTCGACCTCGGAGCTCGTTACCCGCACCGATCTCTCCGAAAACGAGGTCCACGAGTCGGTCTCAGTCCTCGAAGACGCGGACGCGGTCATCGAAGAGCGCGAACGCTACGAGCTCAACAAGAACCAGCCGGGACTGGTTCGCTCGACCGTCCGTCGGCTCGCCCGTCCCTTCGGCCTCTTCACTCCGAGTCGATAGACTCGACCTCCTTTCCCGTCCCCTTCGGGATCACCCGTTGGTCGGCATCCTCCCACTGCCGTTCGAGCTCCCGGCCGCAGAACAGCCGGTCGAGAAACACCGCGAGGCCCGCCACTTCGGAATGGGGCTGGTTGGTGACGCCGACGTTGTAGTCGGCGTGTTCGTAGATCTCAAAGGGGACCTTCTCGCCGCCGACGACCACTAAGAGGGGCTCCTCGCCATGGCCCTCGCGGATCTCGCTTTCGACGTCCTGGATCCGCTTGCCGTACATCGTCAGGTGGACCACCCATCCGTTCCACTCCCGGATAAGCGCTTCCTGTGAATCGGAGAGTTCGACCGAAAAGGGACCGCCGAAACGGTCGGTGATGTCCTCGACGGTTTCCTTCGACTGGCCGGCGTTGTCGGGGAGGATCACCCGATCCGCACCGAGCGCGCGGGCCGTGAGTCCGACGTGAGTCGTCATGCGTTCGTCCCGGCCCGGCCGGTGGCCGAGCCGACAGACGGCGAGTTCGGGTCCGTCGTTCATGTCCCCGCTCGGCCCGCCGACAGGTAGGGGGTTTCGGTTCGACCGGACGACTCGTCGAGGACCGGACGTTTAATCGGCTTCCGACCGAACGCCGATCATGAGCGACGAATCGAGTCGAGCGGACGGCGGTGCGTTTCCCGAGGGGATTGCGATTCCGATCACCGGTCTGCTGGCGCTGCTGTTCGCCGTGATGGCCGGTATGAGCCTGCGACCGGCGCTTTCGGGACCCCCGTCACGTTTCACGTTTCCGATCGCGTTCGCCGTCGCCAGTGTCGTCTGCTTTCGCTTGCGACGACGCTACGCCGCCGCACGAGCCGACGAGGGCGAGTGAACGCGTGCTATGACTCCTCGCGCGCCAGCGCGAGCGAAGCGAAAAAGCCGAAGTACGCCGGGATCCCCGCCAGCATGAACAGGTAGTAGGCCCATCCGGGTGCGCCGGCGAAAACGACCTCGAACAGAAACGAGACGATCCCGACCCAGACGACGGCGAACATCAGGTCGTGAACCATTCCGGTCCGGTTTTCGGTGACGTGCTCGCGGAGTCGGTCTGTGAATGTCATGGGATCGTAGTCGGTCGGATCGGTGGCTGCGAATCGGTTCGACGGGCGTGTTATTCCTCGACGTAGTCGACGACGAGTACGGGAACGTGCGTCGAACGCAGCGTTCGTTCGGTGACGCTCCCAAGCAGTGCACGGCGGATCCCCGATCGACCGTGACTGCCCATCACGATGAGGTCGATGCCGTTGTCCGCCGTGTAGTCCGCGATCACGTCGTGGGGTCGCCCGCCCGCGTGGCGTTCGTGGGCGGTCAGGCCGGCGGCCTCGGCCCGTTCTGTGACGTAGCCGGTCGCCTCCTGGGCGTCCTCGCGGAGATCGGTCATCCCCTGGAACTCACCCTGCTTGATGCGATCGACCTGTTCGGTTCCCAGGCCGTAGGCGACCGCGTCGACGTCCGCAACGAACAGCGCGTGAACCTCTGCGCCGTATTTCTCGGCGATGTCGATCGCCTGATCGACCGCCGTCCGTGCGACCGTGCTGCCGTCGGTTGGAACGAGTATGCGTTCGTACATGGTGTCAGTCGTCCGCCGGCGTTTCGGGCCGGTTACCGTTCTTCTCGGCGACGACGTCCGCCGCGGTCATGTCCTTTGGCATCGGGTCGGGGCTGTGGCACTGACGGACCATCTGTTTGGTCCGCAGCGGCGGTTCGCTGGTCACGAGCGAGACGGCGATCGTCACCGCGAAGACGATCGGCGTCCCGACGAGCGCCGACCCGATGGCCGGCATCCACGTCGCGATGGCCTCGATGCCGAGTCCGCCCTCGATCAGACCGAAGTTCCCCTCGTTTAACATGGGGATGAACCAGACGACGATCCCGGTGGTCATACCGGCGAGCGCGCCCGGACGGTTCGTGTTCTCCCACCAGAGACCGAGGAAGAACATCGGGAACAGCACGATGGCCGCGAGCGAGAACGCGAACCCGACCAGTGCCGCGATCGGCTGTTGGGGGTCCAGCGCGAAGACGATCGTGAGCGCCCCGATCAGGATGATGCTCAGGCGGCCGACGAGGACCTGCTGGCGCTGGGTCGCGTCCTCGTTGATGATGGTCGCGTAGATGTCGTGGGAGATCGCCGACGAGGCGGCGATGAACAGGCCGGCCGTCGTCGCGACCGCCGCGGCGATGCCGCCCGCCGCGACGAAGCCGACGAACCACGCCGGCAGCTCGGCGAGCTGTGCGGCCAGCACGACCAACACGTCGCCGGCGGCGCTGGTCATACCGGGGTCGCCGTAGACGGCGCCGATCTGATTACCGTAGAGCGCGGTGCCGATCGCGGCGAAGGCGGGCGCGCTCAGGTACAGCAGCGAGATGAAAAACAGCCCCCATGTGCACGACCAGCGGGCCACGCGCTCGTTTTTGACCGTGTAGAACCTGACCAGCACGTGGGGCAGTCCACACGTCCCGAAGACCAGACTGAAACACGTCGCGATCCACAGGTAGTAGCTCCCGCCGGCGAACGGTGCCGAGAACTCGGCGCCGAGACTGTCGATCATCATTCCGTACTCGAGCTGGGGGAGGATCGTCGTGTATCCCGCCGACCAGCCGGTAGCGACGAGTCCGATCAGGAACGCGCCGATGAGGATGACGTACTGCAGGACCATGTTCTTGGTCGCGCCGAGCATCCCCGACAGCGAGAGGTAGGCGACGGTGATGACCATGAAGACGACCATCATCGTCTGGTAGGCGGACAGCGCGCCACCGGTGAGTGCCGACCAGTCGCCGAGGATGTACATTCCGACCAGTCCCATCCCGCGGGCCTGACCGAGCGCGTAAACGAACCCGATCAGGAACGTGGTGATCGCCGCCAACGCGCGTGCGGTATCGGAGTTGAAGCGGTCACCGACGAAGTCCGGCGCGGTGTACTTCCCGAACCGGCGCATCTGGGCGGCCATGAAGATCAGCAGGATGAAATAGCCAGTCGTCCAGCCGACGACGTACGCCAGCCCGTAGACCCCGGAAATGGCGACGGTAGCGGCCACGCCGAGATATGTCGCCGCCGACATCCAGTTGGCCCCGATGGCCATCCCGTTCTCGAGGTTCCCGATCGAACGGCCGGCGACCCACATGTCGTCGGTGTCGGCGACCTTGAACATGAAGCCGGCAACGATGAACAGGAGCATCATGCCGATGACGATGATCGACGGAACGAGCTTGAACGAGACGTTGAGCCCCTCCGGAAGCAGCCCTTCGTCAGTCTGCAATACGACACCGTCCATCGCGCCGAGCAGGGTACTTATCAGCATCGGAGCGCCGTCGATCATTCCTCGACACCTCCGTCAGTTGCCGTCGTGTCGTCCGGAACGGTGTCGGTCGTTTCCGGTTCGACGGTGGCCTGTTCGATACCGTATTTCTCGTCGATCTGGTCGCGCTTTCGCGCGTACCAGACCGAGAGGACCAGTGCTGATCCCGGCCCGACGATCGCGAGCAGGAAGTAGTGTAACGGGAACCCGATCATCGGGATCGGGGTCGTCATCACGTCGGGTGCGAGTCGCGTCATCGTGATCGGCGCGAACGTCGTCAGCGCCCAGATCCCAAAGCCGATCCAGATCACCCGCAGGTGATCCCGCATGAACGGTGTCGCCGGTTTCAGCAGGTTGATCTCGACGTCCATGTAGTCGATCTGCTGTTCGCGTTCGACGTCGCTCATTCCGCCGTCGGTTCGTATCTCGTCGGTCGTGTGTGGTTCGTTCGTCATGTTTCGTGTATCGTTAATTGTGTTGTTTTTCTCGGCGCGTGTTCCCCGATCGATCGCGATCGAAATCGGGAAAAAGCGCCGCTGGATCAGTCGCTCTGTACCTTCTGCTGGATCTCGCTTACGACGTCGGGGTTGCGAAGCGTCGAGGTGTCGCCCAGTTCCTCCTCGTTTGCGATGTCTTCGAGCAGGCGGCGCATGATCTTGCCCGAGCGGGTCTTCGGCAACTCGTCGGTGAACACCACCGCCTCGGGCCGGGCGATCGGCCCGATGG
Source organism: Halalkalicoccus subterraneus (assembly GCF_003697815.1). Classification (NCBI taxonomy): domain Archaea; kingdom Methanobacteriati; phylum Methanobacteriota; class Halobacteria; order Halobacteriales; family Halalkalicoccaceae; genus Halalkalicoccus; species Halalkalicoccus subterraneus. The sequence continues at coordinate 5,900 of NZ_RDQG01000049.1, forward strand.
CGTCCTCGACCCCCGCGACGATCTCCTCGCGCAGGTCCTCGTCGCCCTCGTAGCCGTCCTCGGTGATGACGTAGGCGTAGACCGCCTCGCCTTTCATGTCGTGTTGCCCGCCGACGACGGCGGCTTCCGCGACACCGGGGACTCCGACGATGGCGCTTTCGATCTCCATCGTTCCCAGCCGGTGGCCCGAGACGTTGATCACGTCGTCGACCCGGCCGAGGACGGTAATGTAGTCGTCGTCGTCGATCTTCGCACCGTCCTCGGGGAAGTAGACCCATTCGTCGCTGTCCGGGTCAGAGTACTCCTGCCAGTACTCGCTGATGAAGCGGTCGTCGTTCTTATACAGCGTCCGCAGCATGCCGGGCCACGGCTTGTCGACGGTGAGATAGCCTGCCTGTCCCGCCTGGATCCGCTCGCCGTTCGTATCGACGATCCGAGCGTCGATCCCCGGCAGTGGCGGGCCGGCAGAACCGGGTTTCATCGTACCGATCCCCGGAAGAGTGGTGATCATCATCCCGCCGGTCTCGGTCTGCCACCACGTGTCCACCACCGGACACTCCTCGTTTCCGATGTGTTTGTAGTACCACTTCCAGGCGCGCGGGTTGATGGGTTCGCCGACCGTCCCGAGCAACCGGAGGCTGGAGAGGTCGTGCTCGTCGGGGTACTTCTGGCCCCACTTCATGAACGCGCGGATCGCCGTCGGCGCGGTGTAGAGCTGGTTGATTCCGTAGTCCTCGACGATCTCCCACATCCGGTCCTTGTCGGGGTAATCCGGCGTCCCCTCGTACATCACGCTCGTGGTTCCGAGCGCGAGGGGGCCGTAGACGATGTACGAATGGCCGGTGATCCAGCCGATGTCGGCCGAACACCAGTAGGTGTCATCGGGTTTGACGTCCAGCACCGTCTGGGTCGTCCACGCGGCGTACGAGAGGTAGCCGCCGGTGGTGTGCTTGACGCCCTTCGGTTCGCCGGTCGTCCCCGAGGTATACATGAGAAACAGCATGTCCTCGGCGTCGCGTACCACCGGCTCGACCTCCGCGCCCTCCTGCTCGGCGATGAGGTCGGCGTACTCCCGCTGGTCCTCGCTCAGATCGTGGCCGAAGCCTTCCTCGCCGAGGCGATCCACGACGACCGTCGTGGTGTCGTGATCGACGTCCGAAAGGCCCTCGTTCGCCTTTTCGAGGTGGTCGAGCGGGTCGCCACGTCGGTAATAGCCGTCACAGGTGATCAGATACTCCGAATCGGCGGATTTCATCCGCGTCGCGAGCGCGTCCGCGGAGAAGCCCGCGAAGACGACCGAGTGGGGCGCGCCGATGCGCGCACACGCGAGCATCGCGATCGGGAGCTCGGGGACCATCGGGAGGTACATCGTCACGACGTCACCCTCGCCGACGCCCATCTCCCGGAACGCCGCGGCAGTCTGATTCACCTCCTCGTAGAGCTCGTCGTAGGTGTAGGTGCGCGTCTCGTCTGTGGGTTCGCCCACCCACTCGATGGCGACCTCGTCGCCGCGTCCCTCCTCGATGTGGCGGTCGATACAGTTGTACGAGGCGTTGAGCTTGCCGTCGACGAACCACTCGTAGAACGGGGCGTCGCCCTCGTCGAGTACTTGGTCGTACGACTCCTCCCAGTCGAGCAGCTCGGCGGCCTGCTCCCAACAATCGGGCCAGTTCCGTTCGAACTCCTCGTAGATTCCCGGGTCCGAGACGTTCGCCTGCTCGACGAACGATTCCGGCGGCTCGAACGTGTCCTGTTCGGCGAGCCGGGCCTCGAGTTGAACGTCTTCGTTGTCTCCCTCCATGGTACGGACGGTCAATGAAGAACCGCCATAGTAAACATGGGATCTAGGTGTGCAAAACAGCGTATTATTCGATGACAACTATTACTAATCGTATCTGCTACCCTTCCTCGAAAAGTAATTCGAGGAGTTCGCGTTGCCCCTTTCGGAGGTGGCTGTGGAGCGTCGGTGAGGAGACGCCCATGGCGTCGGCGATCTCCTCGGCCGTGCTCCCCCGGGGCCAGTCGAAGTACCCCCCGAAGTACGCCGCCCGGAGCGCCGCGTGCTGGCGCTCGGTCAGCCGTTCAGTCGCTCCTTGCTCGAAGCCGTCGAGCCCGCTCGCCCCCCGCTCTGCGGCCTGCTTGCCGATCAGTCGGCTGTCGGGAAACGCCTCGGTCAGCCGCTCGACGAGCGCCCGAAGGTCGGTGTCGTAGGCACACTCGGCGACGATTCGGGCCTCTCCGCTCCCGATTGTCGCCTCGCTGATCGTCGCGCCGTAGTCGGTGAGCAAGAGCAGCGGACAGTCCCGCGAGACGGCGACCTCGACGAGCGCGCCCGAATCGCGCCCCTCGACGAGGCGACTGTCCTCGATCCCGCGCTGTTCGGCGGCGAACGTCAGGACATCGGGGGCGCTGGCACCCGTGAGTGTGAGATAGTACACGAGCGATTCGGAGGCCGAGACGATCGATTCCAGTTCGAAGCGACAGTCGAACCGGTCGGAGACGGCGATCAGTGCCGACCGGCGGTCGGTGCACGTGAATTCGAGTTCGAGGATCGTATCGGCGAGCAGCAGCTTTCGGCGACGGATCGCCGTGATCGCGTGACCGATCCGTCGACCCAGAAGCGAGAGCGACTCGCGTTCGCGATCGGTCGCGGGTCCAGACGCCCCGACGTACAGCCGCCCGTAGCGGGTCTCGCCGTACCGGATCCCGCTTTCGACGACACCTGATTCGCCCCCGTTCGTCGAACTCCCGTCGTGTTCCTCGCGGAGCGATGGAACCTCCTCGGGGTCGATCCCCGCAGCGGCGCTCGGAGCGTCTTCACCGCCGGTTTCGTGGGCGTCGATCCACGCGAACCGATAGCGTTCGGCGAGCGCGCTACAGACGTCCGCTTCGAGTTCCGCGCGGGTCGAGGCGTCGATCAGCGCCGACGCCAGCGCCGTGTCGTCGGCGGGTGGTCGCCCCGTTTCCGGATCGAGTGCCTCGACGATCTCGTCGGTGCTCGGCGTATCGAGGTACGCATCGAGCGCTTCGAGGCTTCGCCAGCCCCCGATCGCCCGCACCACGCGGGGCGAGACGTTGCGCTCGCGGAGGAGCGTTCGGGCGAAGTACTGGCGGAGGTCGTGTGCGCTCACCGCCTCGAACGAGCGGTCCCCGGTCCGGTCGGCCGCGCGGTCGGCGACTTCCCGGACGAGCATCTGGACGCGACGGGGTGTCACGTCGACGATTCGCTCAGCGTTCCCGATCCCGTTGCTGTTGACGTAACGCGCGAGCGTCCGTTCGACGGCCGGTGGGAGGTATGCCTCGCGGTATTCGTCCGTTCCCTCCGAAACCCGGAGGACGAACCGGTCGGGATCCTGTCGAACTCGCACGACGTCCTCCGGGTGGATCGCCGTTATCTCGCGCGCGCGTAGGCCCACGTCCCCCCCGAGTCGCACCACGAGCCGTTCCCGGTGGGTCGAGGCCGCTTCCAGCAGCCGCTCGTAGCCCTGATGCGTGAGGTGGTCCGCTTCCGTACCCGCACGTTGACTCGTCGCTCCCATGTTTCGTTATTATCTGATTTCACGAACCGATCTTAGTCCTGTCGATCCGACCGGGCTATCAGTAGCGCGCTCTCCTCGCGTACCGAGCCGAATCGAGCTTCGCTTTTCTCGAAGAAGGCGAACTACTGATCCCGCTCGGTGGCCTCGATCTCGCCGACGACCTCCGGGTTGCGAAGCGTCGAGGTGTCGCCGAGCGGTTCGTGGTTCGCGATGTTCTCGAGCAGGCGGCGCATGATCTTGCCCGAGCGCGTTTTGGGCAGTTCGGGGGTGAAGACGACCTGTTCGGGCCGGGCGAACGGGCCGATCGCCCGCTCGACGTTCGCCGTGATCCGCTCGCGAAGCTCCTCGTTCGGGTCGTGGTGGTGGTCAGTGCTCACGTACGCGTAGACGGCGGTGTCGTTCGTCCCGCCGTCGCCGCCGACGACGGCGGCTTCCGCGACGCCCTCGACGCCGACGATGGCGCTTTCGATCTCCATCGTTCCCAGCCGATGGCCCGAGACGTTGATCACGTCGTCGATCCGTCCCAGCACCGTGATATACCCCTCCGAGTCGACGGTCGCGCCGTCGCCGGAGAAGTAGACCCACTCGTCGTCGGTCGAAAACGCGTCCCAGTACTCGCTCCGGTAGCGCTCGTCGTCACCGTAGAGGGTACGGAACATCCCTGGCCACGGTCTGTCGACGACGAGGTAGCCGGTCTCGCCCGGGTCGATCTCCGCGCCGTCCTCGTCGACGACGCGCGCGCCGATCCCCGGTAGCGGCGGGCCGGCGGAACCGGGTTTCATCGTGCCGATCCCCGGAAGAGTGGTGATCATCATCCCGCCGGTCTCGGTCTGCCACCACGTGTCCACTACCGGACAGTCACCCCCGCCGATGTGTTCGCGGAACCACTTCCAGGCGCGCGGGTTGATGGGTTCGCCGACCGTCCCAAGCAGCCGGAGACTGGAGAGGTCGTGGCCAGCGGGATACTCCTCGCCCCACTTCATGAAGGCTCGGACGGCCGTCGGCGCGGTGTAGAGCACGTCGACGGCGTTTCGCTCGACGATCTCCCAGAGGCGCGACCGGTCCGGGTAATCGGGCGTCCCCTCGTAGATCACCGTCGTCGTACCCAACGCGAGCGGTCCGTACACCGTATAGGAGTGGCCGGTGATCCAGCCGATGTCGGCCGAACACCAGTAGGTGTCCTCGGGCTTGATGTCGAGGACCGCGCGGGCGGTCCAGGCGGCTTGGGCGAGATAGCCGCCCGTCGAATGGGTGACGCCCTTGGGTTGGCCGGTCGTTCCCGAGGTGTACATGAGAAACAGCATGTCCTCGGCGTCGCGAGCCACCGGCGAGACGGTCGCCCCGGCGTGTGCGAGGACGAGGTCCCCGTAGTCGTACTGGTCGGTGTCGAGCGAGTGATCCAGGTCTTCACCGAGGCGGTCGACGACGACCGTCGTAACCGATCTGTCGAGGGTCATGAGCGCGTTGTCGGCCTTGCTCTTCTGGTTGAAGGCGTTGCCGCGACGGTAGTAGCCGTCACAGGTGACCAGATACTCGGAATCCGAAGCGTCCATTCGGGTCGCGAGCGCGTCCGCGGAGAAGCCCGCGAAGACGACCGAATGGGGCGCGCCGATGCGCGCACACGCGAGCATCGCGATGGGTAGTTCCGGAACCATCGGGAGGTAGATCGTTACGATATCGTCGGTCCCGACGCCCAACTCGCGCAGGGCGGCGGCGAACTCGTTGACCTCGCCGTAGAGGTCCTGGTAGGTGTAGGTGCGTGTCTCGCGGCGCTTTCCCTCCCACTTGAGCGCGGCGTGGGTCTTCCGTCCGGCCTCGATATGGCGGTCGAGACAGTTGTACGAGGCGTTGAGCTTCCCCCCGGAGAACCACTCGTAGAAGGGGGCGTCGCCCTCGTCGAGCACCCGGTCGTACTCCTCGTGCCAGTCGAGCAGGTCGGCCGCGCGCTCCCAGCAGTCGGGCCAGCTCCGTTCGAACTCCTCGTAGATTCCCGGATCCGAGACGTTCGCCTGATCGACGAACGAGGAGGGCGGCTCGTATCGGTCGTCCGGGGACGGAGTCATCGTGTGAGTTGGTGACGGGGGACCGAAGAATAAGGTTTCGCCCGACGCCCCCGGTTTCCGATGCCGCTCGCGCCCGCCGGCGACAGTCATTTCTACCGTGCGTGGCTACTCGAACCGTGCAGATCGTGGGCTACGAGACGGGGGCGGGCGACGGCGAGCCGGCGCTGGTGCTCGCCGACGAGGACGACCTCGCGCGCGAACCGCTCGTTTCCGGCATGCGCCTCGAATACGTCCTCGAGAATCGGCGCTGTGCCGGAACCCTCTCGGAAGGGTCCCACATCGGCTGTTCGAACCCGACCGCCCCCTACTGCGACGATCACGCCTACACGTGGGTCTGTGCGCGCTGTACGGGGACCTGCCTCAAGGACGAGATGGACTGCTTCGAGGAGCACGCGGTCTACCTCGCCGCCTTCGCCCCCGCACGGTTCAAGGTCGGCGTCACGCGCGCGTGGCGCCTCGACACCCGCCTCCGAGAGCAGGGTGCCGACCGCGCAGCCCACCTCCACACGGTGTCGAACGGCCGGATTGCCCGCGAGATCGAGAGCGAGATCGCCCGTGAGATCGGCGACAGGGTGCGCGTGCCGACGAAGATCCGTGGGCTCGCCGATACGGTCGACCTCGGGGCATGGAAGACGCTACTGGCGGAGTACGACCCCATCGAGACGTTCGCCTTCGAGTACGACCTCGCGCTCGACGAGCGTCCCGTTAGGGAGACCATCGCCAGCGGCACCGTCGTCGGAACCAAGGGCCGGGTACTGGTACTCGAACGGGGCGGAACGACCTACGCGGTCGACATGCGCGATCTGGTCGGCTACGAGGTGCGCGAGGGTGTGTCCGACCGGGCGCTGCAGTCGAGTCTCGGTGCGTTCGGCTAATCCTCCTCGGCGCGCGATTCCGTGCCCGCGAGCAGCTCGATGACCTGCATCACGCCCGAGTTGTCGTCCCGGCCCATGTCGTTTGCGACCATCGACTTGTAGAGCTCGTGGGCGAGTTCGGTCTGGGGCATGGGCGCGCTGAAGGTCTCGCCCGCGTCGGTGGCGATCCGGAGGTCCTTGTACTGGTACTCGGCGAAGAAGCCCGGATCGAACTCGCCCTGGATCATGTCCGGCGCGCGGTTGTCGAGCGTCCAACAGCCCGCCGCACCCCCGCTAATGGCCTCGATGACGCTTTCGAGGTCCGCGCCCGCCTGGCTCGCGAAGACGAGCGCCTCGCTGACGCCGACCATCTGGGCGGCGACGACGATCTGGTTCGCGGCCTTCGTCGTCTGGCCCGCGCCGCTCGGCCCACAGTGGGTGACCGTTCCGCCCATCACGTCCAGCAGGTCGCGCTGTTCCTCGAGAGTCCCCTCGCTTCCTCCGACCATGATCGAGAGCGTCCCCTCGATGGCGCCCTCCTCGCCACCGGAGATCGGCGCGTCGAGCATGGCCACCTCCCGTTCGTCGAGTTCGGCGGCCACCTCCTCGGCGATCACCGGTGAGATCGTCGAGTGATCGATCACCGTCATCCCCGCGCTCAGCCCGTCGATCAGGGGGTCGTCCTCGTTTTCGTCCCCGAGCACGACCCGTTCGACGTCCGGCGAGTCGGGGAGACACAGCAGGACGACGTCGCTTCTCTCGGCGACCCCAGTCGGGGAGCCCCCGTCCTCTCCGCCGGCGTCGACGAGTTCCTCTACCGGCTCGTCCGAGCGGTTGTGCCCGACGACCTCGTATCCGGCGTCGAGGAGGTTCCTCGCCATCGGCAGTCCCATGATTCCGAGTCCGACGAATCCGACCGTTTTCTCAGGCATCTCGACGGGTCGTCGCTCGCCAGATGTAATACGTTACCTATCGACACAACAATCTCCGATATCGGCCGGTACCCGAGACTCAGCCGGTAAGTGACAACCCAACCCTTTTCGGTTCGGCCACAGAACCCGAGGGTATGGTTGAGGACAACGAGAGCGGCGACCCTGGCGAGGGCAGCGAGGAGGAGAAATCGTTCCGAGAACGCGTCGAGGAGATCCGCGAGCAGCGCGAAGCGGAAGGCGGGCCCGAAGGCGAGGGCGAAGGCTCCCGTGAGGAGCGCCTCGAGGAGATGATGGGCGGCGGCGGTGGCGGCGGTCCGGGCGGCATGGGTGGCAACCCGTTCGCCCAGATGATGGGCGGCATGATGGGTGGCGGCGGTCCTGGCGGTGCGATGGGCGGCGGCGGCCCCGGCGCGGGCGGTCCCGGCGGCGAGGGAGGGGACGAGCAGCTCGTCCGTGAGGTCCGCCAGCTTCGCGACGAGGTCCGCGACGTCAACCGACACCTCGAGCGCATCGCCGACGCCCTCGAGGACTGAGGGTCATACGACGGTTTCGGCGGCCGACTGCTGATTCCCGAGTGACGGTTTCCGGTTCGCTCATCACGGTACTCCTGATCGCGTACTCGTTTACGTCGACTGCCGTGAGCTGCGCGGTCGTCGGACGGGCTCGATCGTGAGGGTTCTCCGTTGGTCGACACCGTGTCGATCGCACAAGAGCTAAACCGTCCTGTCGTCCTCTTCGAGGTAGATGTCCATCGCTAGCGAGCGCATCGATCGGCTGGAGGCGCTCGCCCGGGAGGCCGCCGCAGAGGGCGAGGATGACCGGGCCCGCGAGTACGTCGCGCTCGCGCGTCGGATCGCCGAGCGAAACCGCCTTCGTTTCCCGCGGTCGTTCGAGCGGGCGACCTGCGACCGGTGTGACCGCTATTTCCGTCCGGGACGCAACGCTCGCGTCCGGCTGCAGGACGGCCACGTCGTCGTCACCTGCGAGTGCGGCGCTCACCACCGGTACCCGTATCGGTCGTAGCGTCGCGGTACACGTCGATCCGTCCGCGGATCGAACGTTCAAAGTATACCGGCCGTATAGCGGGGTTATGAGCGACAAAGCGGACCTCCAGGAGCTTCGAAAGGAGGCCCATGACATCGACGTGACGGTGTGGGTCGGAAAGAGTGGATTGGACGCCGTCACCGACGAACTCGCCGACCAGCTCGCCGATCGTGAACTTGTGAAGGTGAAGTTTCACCGCGCGGCTCGCGGCTCGGGAACGACCGAGGAAGTCGCCGCGGAGCTAGCGGAGGCAGTCGACGCGATCCTCGTCGAGACACGGGGCAACACGGCGGTGTATCACTGATGGTCCTGGAGGCGATCCTCGTCGACCTCGGGCTCGCGCAGGGACCCGCCGCCGCGATCGGCGGTGCGATCCGATTTCTCGTTGCCTTCCTCGTCCTCGTGACCATCGGGCGCGTGATCGTACTGCCGCTGCTCGATCGTGCTTTCGATAGGCGCAACCTCGAACCGCACGCCCAGCGACCGCTGATGAAGGTCGCGTGGTTCGGCGTGCTCTTCGTGGCGGTCGCGATCGCGTTCGGTTTCGGGGGCTTTGGCAACTTCCTCACGTCGCTGGCGACGATCGCCGCCGCCGCCGCGCTGGCGATCGGTATCGCGATGCAGTCGGTGATCTCGAACTTCGTCGCCGGCGTGTTCATTTTCACCGAGAAACCGTTCAAGATCGGCGACTGGATCGAGTGGCAGGAGGACGACTACTCGGGGATCGTCGAGGACATCAGCCTCCGCGTGACGCGTGTCCGAACGTTTGACAACGAACTCATCACGGTTCCGAACTCCGATCTCACGGACAACGCGGTCAAAAACCCCGTCGCGAAGGACAAACTCCGACAGAAGTTCGTCTTCGGCATCGGCTACGACGACGACATCCGGGCCGCGACGGACATCATCGTCGAGGAGGCGGAAAACCACGCGGAGATCCTCGACGACCCCGCACCGACGGTTCGGCTCACTGAGCTCAACGATTCGGACGTGGGACTACAGTCGCGCTTCTGGATCGCCGACCCGGCCCGCGCCGACTTCGTTCGGATCCGCGGGGAGTACATCCAGCGGGTGAAAGAACGCTTCGACCGGGAGGGGATCGACATCCCCTATCCGTATCGCACGCTGGAGGGCGGCCTCTCGGTCGAGAGCCTCGATGCGATCCGGCCGAGTGGCGAACCCGTGGAGTGACCGGGTCCTCGTCGCCCGGTCGGCGACGAGCCGTCACTCCGTTCTCGTCTCTTCGGTCTCGTCCTGGCTGTGGGCCACGCCGCTCGTGATGATCGCCTGAACGCTCTCCTCGACGGTCATCTCGACGTCGATCACTCGGCTTTCGGGAACGTAGATCAGAAACCCGCCCATCACGGGATTCGGCGCGAACGGGACGAACAGCGTGAGCATCTCGTCGTGACCCATCGCCGCGACCAGTTCCGCCGGCGGTCGGCCGGTCAGATAGGCGATGGTGTAGCTCCCGTCGCGCGGGAACTCGATGAGCTTCACGTCCTGGAAGCTCTCAACGTCGCTTTCGATGAGGATGTCGCTCATCCGCCGGAAGCTGTTGTACAGCGAGCTCACGCCCGGGATCGACTCCATCGCGGCGTGAAAGCCCCCTTCGATGCGTTTTCCGTCCGTGTACTCGGCGACGATCCCGATCACGACGATCAACGCGAGCAGGGTGAGAAGCGTCGTCAGCTGGACGAGCGGCGCGGCGACCTCGATGTCGAGGTACTCCGCGAGCCATACCACGGGATTGAGCGTCTGGGCGACGAAGCTGAAAACGAATCCGAGGACGATCAGCGTGAGGATGAAGGGGATAGTGATCGCGGTTCCCGTGATGACCGACTGGCGAAGGCGCTCCCTGAGCGAGGGCTGGCGCTGCGGAGAGGGCATGTCGGGAAGAACTCACTGATAAATGATACGACTAGTGCCTGCAGTTGCCGGGTACGATGGGTGAGAGGGTACGTCGCTTCGAAACGAGCTCTGCGAGCCGTGGGCTCGCCGAGTGAATCGATCCGGTATGAATGGTGGACGCCCGGGGTTGCCCGGCGTTCCGGCGCGGGGAGTCCCGGTTGCCTCCTCCACCCCGCGATCCGTCGAGCGACAGGTGTCCGATGGCCCGCTGCTCACTTCCGTGCCTGACGGATTTCCATCGGCCAACCGCGACAGCACGTCCCTGCGGACGCTCGCCGCGGACCGCTGTCCCCGACGGACGAGGTTTCTCAGTTGGCTCCCGGGGCCCGCGCCGGTCTGACCGGACGCGCCCGGGGTTCGGTCCCCGCTGAAGACCGTAGTGCGGGTGACGAGCAGGGCCTAACTGCCCGACCTAGTCCACTTCCTACTACCCGCGTCGACCATAAGAGGGTTTCGCCTCCCCTTCCAGCGATCTACAGCAGCCCCAACGCCCGCGCGTACAGCCCCGTCGCGACCGCCGATAGCGCCGAAAAGGCGACCACGAGCCACCGGTGGTACGCCAGCCAATCCTGAGTCGTGATGCCCGTAACGGCCTCGGGTGAGAGCGCGAGGACCCACTCGGCGGACACGGCCGTCATGAACAGCGTGATTACGAGCGCCGCGCCCGCGACGGTCGCCGGATCGGAGCGCTCGCCCAGTCCCGCACCGAGGACCACGATCGCGACGGCGGCGAAGACGCCGGTGAGTCGCGGACCGAGGAGGCCGGCGCCGTAGTAGACGGCGAGACCGGTCGCGGCGTCCTCCGGAAGGACGACGTAGGGGGCGATGACGGCGATGAGAACGGCGAGACAGGCGGCGATCCCCAGTTGCGGGGCACGTCGCGTGAGGTCCATATTCGAGGTTGGGCCGACCGGAACCTAAAGTCGGCGTTCGCGAGCGAGCGTAACACCCACATACGACCGGAAAAAACGTGTGGACATGGGACTCGGAAGCACCACGAAGAAGATCCAGATGATGGCCGACAAGGCCGAACAGCTCTACACCCAGCTCAACGAGGTCAAAAAGCAGCTCGAGGACCTCCGCATCAAACTCGAGAGCACCCACGAGACGGTCGCCGGGCTCGAAGTCAAACACGAACAGAACCGCGCGATCCTCGAGGCGCTCGCCGAGGAGCAGGGGATCGACGTCGAGCAGGTCATCACCGACGCCTCGATCGAGGACGCCGAGACCCTCGGCGAAGACGAGCCCGATACGGACCCCGGCGAGATCGCGGACGACGAGAAGGTTCCCGGCGCGCCGGACGAACCGACCGAGGCCGATCCTCGGACGGATCCGGGCTCCGGAACCGAGACCAGTTAAGTACCTCCGGCAAGGATTGCCCGCGATGAGCGATCCCGCAGAAAGCGTTCTCGACACCGTCGGTCGGACGCCGCTGGTCTCCGTGCACGCCGCCCCCGATTCGGTCCCCGTCTACGCGAAACTCGAGACGTTCAACCCCGGCGCGAGCGTCAAGGACCGCATCGGGAGGTACATGCTCGAACGGATGCTCGAACGTGGCGACGTCTCGCCGGGCGGAACAGTGATAGAACCCACGGCGGGAAACACGGGGATCGGGATCGCGGTCGCCGCGGGGCAACTCGATCTGAACGCCGTTTTCGTCGTCCCCGAGCGCTTCAGCGTCGAGAAACAGCAGCTGATGGCAGCTCTCGATGCGGAGGTGATCAACACACCCACCAGCGAGGGGATGGGCGGCGCCATCGAGCGCGCTCACGACCTCGCCGACGAGCTCGACGATGCGGTCGTCCCCCAGCAGTTCTCGAACCCGCTGAACACCGAGGCCCACTACGAGACGACCGCCCCCGAGATATATGGGGCCTTGGAGGGAGAGGTCGGCGCTGTCGTCGCCGGCTGTGGCACCGCGGGCACGCTGATGGGCCTCGCGAGGTACGCCCGCGAACGGGACCCCGAGACGTACGTCGGTGCGGTCGAACCCGAGGGATCGCTGTATGCGACGACCAAAGGAGAGGAGAGCGAGGAGGGCGAGTACAAAACGGAGGGAATCGGCACCCACGATCCGGCAACCAACGAACTGTTCGAACCGGATCTGGTCGACGAGGTACTGCAGGTGAGCGACCGGGACGCTCACGACGAACTCAAGCGACTGGCCCGCGAGGAGGGGCATCTCGTGGCGTCGAGCGCCGGTGCGGCGAGCATCGCGGCCCTGGGGGTCGCCGCGCGGATCGATGCGGGCGAGATCGATGTACCCTACGACAGCGTGGTCACGGTGTTTCCCGATTCGAGCGAGCGCTACCTCTCGAAGGGGATCTACAGGGATTTCGAGGAGTGGGAGGACTGAGCACGACTCGCCATCGAGCTGTCACGCGTTTTCGCTGGGCGCGTGCAATCGCTGGTGTTCGACCTTCATACACCGATCGACGACGACGTGGATCCCCGCCTCCTCGGCACGGGCTTCGACCTCGGAATCGGAGATACCGAGCTGAAGCCAGAGCACGTTCACGTCATCGCGCGCGAGGACCTCCTCCGTGAGTCCCGCGACCTCCTCGCTCGGACGGAAGACGTCGACGGTGTCGATCTCCTCTTCGACATCCGAAAGCGAATCGTAGGCTGGTCTTCCGAACACTTCCTCGGCGTTGGGATTGACCGGAATCACGTCGTAGCCGTGCTCGGTGAGGTATTTCGGGATTTCGTGGGCGTCCTTGCCCGGCGTAGCGGAACAGCCGACGACCGCGACGGTGCGAAGACCGAGGAGTTCGCGCAACTCGGCATCGCTCTCGACAGGCATGCGTACACACACGCGGGGCCGACGAATAACGCTTCTGTCGTCGGCTAATCGAGCCGCTGTGCCTCCGAAAGCCGTACCGTCGGCGCCTCGTCCGGCGAAACGGTGAGTTGGCCGTCGAACAGCTGTGTGAGGGTGTTGATCGTCTGGACGTCGTGAGCGGTCGAATCGAGGCAGTACAGCCCCAACGCGTTCGCGTTCCGGACGCGACCGGTGAAGACGTGTAGAAATCGAAACACCGTCTCGAGGTCGGCGTACATCAACAGTGTCGAGAGCGACGACAGTAACACACGGTTTCGCTTCCGACCGTGATCGCCGTAGAACGATTCGAGCAGCTCCGAGAAGGCGATCCCGATCTCGGTCATATCGACGTGCGAGGATGTATATCGGATCCGATCGTCTTCTGTCGGCGTCACGCCCTGTTGGGTGGTCACGCAGTCGATGATCCCGACGAGCGGATCGTCGGCGTCGGTGAGATCCGTGTAGGTTTCGAGCAGCCGCGATCCGGTGTCTCTCGTCGAGACGACGACCGCACCGTCGCCGGCGACGCTTCCGGCCGCGAGCGCTTCGAGACCGAGGCGCTGTTTACCGGTCATTGCCGGGCCGACGACGAGCAGGTTCGTTCCCGGATCAACGACGGTCGCATCTGGGATCGGTAACCCGTATACGTCGCGTCCATCGCTCATCGCCGCCGATATCCACCGGTGGTATCCCCTCGGAACACGTTACACACGATATATCCCTATTGACATATATCTGTTTGCATGCTGGGTGCACGGATCAGGCCCCGAGGACGATCGCGGCCCGTCCGATGACGAACGCGCCGGCCGCGAGGAACATCCCGTATTTCAGACGTTCCTGCCCTGTCGTCGGGTCGTCGAAGCTCACGGAGGCCGCCCAGAGCATCACGGCGTTGGCCGGCAGCACCGCGAGCAGGTAGACGGGGCCGAGCGCGCCGAGCAAGTAGGGAACGGGGCTTGCGAGGACCGCGAGGACGAGACAGGCCGCGCCGATCCACAGTGCCGGGCGCGCGCCGACGGCGATCGGGAGCGTGTTCAGCCCCTCCTCGCGGTCGCCCGCGAGGTCCTCGACGTCCTTGATCACCTCGCGGGTAAAGGTCGAAAGGGCGGCGAGAACGAACAGCACGCCCGGCGCGGTGACGTTACCGACCGCCGCGCCACCGAAGAGGAAGGTGCTCCCGCCCAGTGCGGCGACGACGGCGTTACCGACGCCCGGAAGTCCCTTGAACAGTTGCGTGTAGGCGACGAGCAACAGCAGGTTCACGATCGCGATCGTGATCGCCAGCGGCGGCAGCACCAGCACGAGGGCCACGGCCCCGGCGAAGAGGCCGACGCTGAACCCGAGCGCGCCTCGCGGCGAGACCGCCCCGCGAGGAATGGGGCGGCCGGGCTGGTTGATCCGGTCGATCTCGCGGTCGAAGTAGTCGTTGATCGCGTTTCCAGCGCCGGTGGCGAAGACGGTCGCGCCGGCCGCGGCGAGCGCCGGAACCGGGCCGTCGAACAGTCCGCCGGCGACGAACGCCCCGATCAGGGTCAGCACGCCGGCGGCTACGGCGTTGACCGGCCGCGTGAGTTCGAACAGTCCGCGAACCGTTTCGCTGCCAGCCATACCCGAACTCGACGAGGTACGAGGATAAGTGGCCCGTCTCGACCTCGGTCTCGGGCAGCTCGACCCGGCGACCCGTTCGATCACCGTTTCCAGTCCCGGTTCCGTTCTCGCCGGCGAACTACCGCTTCTCGACGCGGTAGGTAACTCCCACGTCGCTGGTCGAGAGGTCCGCTCGGCGTCGACTGGCCTCCCGGTGACTGTCGAACGGCCCCTCGACGACCGACTCGCCGGTCATCACGTAGTACTCTCCCATACTCACTGTTATATAATCGTGCACATATCGGTTTCGCTGATCGTTCTTGGACGGCAGGTGCAAGCCGAATCGTTAGATGTTCCGCCGGCTTCCTTTATAACGAACCGTCGGAGCGCCCGGCAGCGTCGGTCGCTCCGGAGCTAGAGGGGGGATACACACGGAGCGGCCGACGCTCCGTCCGACAGCAACCGCAGTTCGAGGAAACATGGGTCAATCGAAAGGATCAACCGAGTTCGACGGGGAACCGCGTCCGCAAACAACCGCCGGGGCCGATACTCCGCCAACGAACGATGCGGGGG
Source organism: Halalkalicoccus subterraneus (assembly GCF_003697815.1). Taxonomy (NCBI): domain Archaea; kingdom Methanobacteriati; phylum Methanobacteriota; class Halobacteria; order Halobacteriales; family Halalkalicoccaceae; genus Halalkalicoccus; species Halalkalicoccus subterraneus. The sequence continues at coordinate 21,224 of NZ_RDQG01000049.1, forward strand.
AGTACGTCTGTAGCCGCCGCTGTGCGAACGGCACCCGCTGTCTGATAACCGTCTCGCTACCGTACATCTCCTGCCATCAGCACGACCAGTCCGAGCCCGTGGTCGGTGACGACTGAGTTCGGACACCGGATCCCACAGGTAATAGGTCTCGACGCCGTACGAAGGGTATGGCGACAGAGATCGCGACACTCGGCGGTGGCTGTTTCTGGTGTACCGAAGCCGCGATGAAGGAACTCGACGGTGTCGAGTCGGTCACCTCGGGATACGCCGGCGGCGACACGGCGGATCCGACCTACGAGGCCGTCTGCTCGGGTGGAACGGGTCACGCAGAGGTCGTACAGATCGAGTACGACCCCGAGGCCATCTCGTACGACGAGCTGCTCGACGTCTTCTTCGCGACCCACGACCCGACCCAGCTCGATCGGCAGGGTCCCGACGTGGGGAGCCAGTACCGCTCGATCGTCCTGTATCACGACGAGACCCAGCGCAAGCAGGCCGCCGCCTACATCGAGGCGCTCGACGAGGAGTACGACGACAGCGTGGTGACCGAACTCGACGCGCTCGAGGCGTTCTTCGCCGCGGAGGAGTACCACCAGGACTACTTCGAGAAGAACCCCAACGACGCCTACTGTCGAATGCACGCCCAGCCGAAGGTCGAGAAAGTGCGAGAGCGGTTCCGGAACAAGCTGCAGCAGGCGTAGGTGGATACGCCACCCCCTGAAACGCCCGTTCCGTTCATCCGTTCATCGCCCGATCGTCCGGTTCGTCGGTGATCGCTTCGGGGTGCTCGCCTCGATCGAGGTGGATCGGCTCCCCACGCCACGTGACGTCGAGTCGGGCCCGGGAGAGAAACGGCGACAGCGAACGCAGGGAAACGAGCCCCCGGTAGGTCTCGCCGTCGACGACGGGCAGATGTCTCACGCCGGCCTCATGCATCCGATCGGCGGCCAGACCCGTCGGCGTTCCGGACGGAACCGTCACGACCGGCGTCGACATGATCGCCTCGACGGAGACCGGTTCGTTCGTCTCCGCGACGAGGGCGACGAAGTCGGATTCGGTGACGATCCCGACGACCCGCTGGTCGTCCAGAACGACGAGTGCTGGAACGGCCGGGTCGCGAAGCCGCTGTGCGGCCGACGCGACTGGCGTTGTCGGTGAGACAGTCGGAACCGTATCCGTCATGACCGCTTCGACGTACGTTTCGATCATTGTGGTAGTAGCTGTCGTAGTGGTAGTTAATGACTTTCATTATAGTGTCTTTGATTCCTAGAACGTATATCTCCGATCAGTAGAATACTACATACGTCTGTTCGGAACGTTGTCTTCCTACTGTGACGAATCGCCCGCCGATTCAGGCGATTTCCAACTACTTAATCAATAGTATCTAAATACAAACTAATATCTTCTTACCCATAATTTTATAATATCTAAAATAGAACTAAATGTAATGAGAACCCCCTTACTGCAGGACGAAATCACGCGAAGTAACCGCGACGACGAGTTCGACTCGAAGCCGGTCGACGGAGCCGGGTTCGCGGTCGTGGTGATCAGCGGCCCGTGATCCGGTTCGTCGATACCGCGTCCGGATACGCGTCGGGCTTACGGTTGTGGCTGGATGGCGGACACTCTTCCTGAGACTCGGCAGTGTCGAGAACGGTTTCCATTCGATGGCAGAGATACGGGCGTTACAGGATTTAAACGATATCTAACAGATCGTTCCTCGATTCGCGGGTCACCCGAATTCGAATCAAGGGGAAAACGCATGGGCGCTGCAGGATTTGAACCCGCGGCAACTTGGTCCGAAGCCAAGTACTCTGTCCAGACTGAGCTAAGCGCCCGACATCACCCGGTTCGAGACAGTCGTTCTTAAGTCCCGCGATTTCCCTACAGACACGAGAGTCCACCCGCGACCATCAACGTGAGGCCGATCCCGACCCCGCCGTAGTTGATCGCTCCGGTCGGTGTGATGAGTTCGCTGTAGACGATCAGCGGGATCGCGAGCACCACAAGCCCGCTCACTACCAATCGAAGACGGCTCGATCGATTCGTCCCCCGATCGTCGAACGCGCGCCTGCTCTCGGCCAATCCGGCCGACAGCCGCGTACAGTCGTCGTTAGCCGAAACGTATCGCTCGACGGTCGCTCGCCACTCCCGCTCGGTGTCGCTCTCGCGTCCGGCGGAGTTTTCCGACATTGTCCGATCTCTCAGCGGCGACCGGCTTAACCCTTCGTCAGACATGTTTCATCCCATTGTCTGGTTTCGGCGGGTTCGGGTTCTCGCTTTCCGGGTCGCTCGACCGAGCCGGCAGCGGGTATAAAAGGACGAGCGGTCTATAGGGCGTATGGTACTCGGATCGATCGTCGCGTTCGTCGTTGCGCTCCTCGTTGGCGGGTTAGCGATCTACATCAGCGCCAGTGTCGTCATGGACGTCCAGGACTACAGTCACGCCGTGGTTACGGCGCTGGTGGGAGCCATCGCCTGGGGCCTGACCGCCTGGATACCTCTGTTCGGACCGATCCTCGCACTGATCGTCTGGGTCGGCGTGGTCAACTGGCGCTATCCCGGCAGCTGGGTCGACGCCGCGATCATCGGCGTCGTCGCGTGGCTCGCCGCGCTCGCGCTGCTGTTCGCCGTCAACGCCGTTCTCGGCCCTGTACTCGGTTTCAGCGTCGGCGCGTTCGGCGTTCCCGGCGCCTAATCGCCCCGTAGTCCCTCGTTGACGAGGTCGACCGCGTTTCTCACCGCCCCGACTGACAAGCGATATTCGGCAACGACGCGGGCCTCACGGTAGCTGCCTGCGCGCTCGACGGGGGTTTCGGTCCGCAGGTCGGGCCCTGCGCTTCGCTTCCGCCGTGCCAGCATCGCTCCGGTATAACCCGCCCCACGGACGATGATTCGCATACCGGCGGGAGGGAAGCCTAAAAGAGGTGGTCGTCGACCGTCCGGGCGGGCCCGCCGACCTCCCAGACGGTGGTCTCGACGCCGGCCTTTGCGACCTCGTCTTCGACCCGGTCGACGTGCTCGGCAGTAGTGTTGACGTAGACGCTCGCGCCCGTGTCCGTCGAGTAGTAGACCGGAACGCCCTCCTCGCGCAGCTCGCGCACCCGGTTGAACACCTCGATGGTTTCGGGCTGCCAGTAGACCCAGCCGGCGGGCCCGGTCATGGTCGTCGCCGCGAGCGACAGCGAGTCGTGTTCGGCGAGTTCGAAGGTTCGGTCGAACTCGCCCTCGCGAAGGGCGTCCCGAAGCTCGGCGATCTGGCCGTGCATGTGGGCCATCCGTGCCTGGAACATGTGGCTGTCGGCGGCTTCTTCATGGGCTTGCTCGGTCTCCTTATACGAAGGGACCAGCCCGGCGACGATCCGCAGTTCGTCCTCGAGGTCGGTTTCGATGCGCTCGGAGCGACAGTCCTCGTCGTTCAACCCCGTGTGCAGGTGACTGAACGCGCCGGTCACCGCGCGCGCGGCCGAGGAGGAGCCCCGCCGGGCGACGGTCGAGATATCGGGTCGTGAGAGGTCGAGGTCGGCGCTCTCACACAGCGCCATCGCCGCCGCGGCAAACCCCGAGGAAGAGGAGCCGAAGCCGACGTTCGACCGGAAGGAGTTCTCGCTTTCGAGGCGCACCCGATCGTCGATTCCCGCGAGTTCGCGGACGTGATCGACCACCGCCGCGACGCGCTCGTAGCCGCGCCCCGAGAGCTCCTCGCCGTCGACGACGTAGACGTCTTCTGCCCGATCCTCGAACCGGGCGGTCGTCCTCGTGTGACTCGGCGCGGTACAGACGCTGATGGAGTCGTGATACGGCAACCGGAGCTCCGGATCGCGCATCCCGTGGTACTTCGCGAGCCCCTGAATGGGGTGGGCGATCGCAGTCGCTTTCTTCATACCACGACCGGCGGCTGTCGGTCGCATAAACGCTACGCTTGTGCCACGAACGCACCGAAATGCCCCTGTCACGGACTAGTAAGGTGGTGCATTAGTATACGGCTAGCGCCTCGATACTACAACCGATGAGTGATCCGCCCTCCAGCGTACGTACGCACGCGACGTCGTTGCCGTCGCGGCTCGTCTCGGTGACGGCGACGGCCGCCGAGTACCTCCTCCCCGTACCCCACGAGCGGTGGCCCGTCCTCGCCCGGGACGAGATGACCCAGCCGTCCCCGCCGGTTTCGCTGGCGACGCGCCTCCGGCTCTACCGCCACGGCTTCCGGGCCCGTGCGGCCCATCTCTACGACTTCGAGACCTACGGGTTCGACGACTACCTCTCGGACGCCGCGCGGTACGTCGGCGCGTACTACATCAATGGCGCGTGGCGCGACGCGGTCGACAACAAGCTGCTCTGTCACCTCCTCCTCTCAGAGTTCGACGAGCACCTCCCGGCGGTATACGGGATCCTGAAGGACGGTCGGCTCCATCCCGTCGATCCGATGGAGCTCCCCCGTTCGGACGGTGGGACGGTCGGTCGATTGATCGGCCGCCCTGACGGCCCGCCGTCCTCGGTCGCCGATGGAACGGGCTGGTTTCTCGACCGGCTTCGAAGCGAAGGACGGCTCGTCTGTAAGCGGTTCAAAGGCGGCTCCGGAAAGCAGGTGCTGGTCTGTGCGTTCGACGCCGGCGAGTACCGCGTCAACGCCGAGCCCTGTTCGGAGGAGGAACTGCGTGCGCGCATCGACGGGCTGGAGGACTATCTCGTGACCGAGCACGTCGCGCAGGCGGCGTACGTTGCGGCGATCTATCCCGGATCGGTCAACACGATGCGGGTGCTGACGATGTACGATGCGGTCGCAGGCGAGGCGTTCGTCCCGATCGCGACCCACCGCTTTGGCACCCGTCGTTCGGGCGCGCTCGATAACTTCTCGCGGGGCGGGCTGTCGGTCGGGGTGGATCGCGAATCGGGATCCCTCGGGTCAGGGGTCCAGTACCTCCCGCCGGCCCCTCCCGAGACGTTTTCGTCCCACCCCGATACGGGCGCGGCGATCGAGGGCGTCGAGGTACCCGGTTGGGAAGCCATCGAGAGCGCGCTCGTCGAGATCGCCGAACGGCTCTCGTACATCCCGTATATCGGGTGGGACATCGTCGTGACCGGCGAGGGGGAGTTCTCGATCATCGAGGCGAACAACAACACTTCGGCGGCGATCCAGATCCACGAACCCCTGTTATGCAACGACCGCGCCCGGCAGTTCTACCTGGACCACGGCGTGATCTGACCCGCGAACCGAACCGCTCAACACGACGCGCTCTCGAACCCCGGTATGGGAACTCGACTCGATTCGCCCGAGGAACAGGCCGCCGAGGTCACCGATCGCCTGTTCGAGGAGTACCCCGATACGACGATCTCGCTCGACTTCTCGAACCGCCTCGAACTCCTGATCGCGGTGATCCTCTCGGCGCAGTGTACCGACGAGCGGGTCAACAAGGAGACCGAACACCTCTTTTCGAAGTACGATGGCCCCGAGGACTACGCGAACGCCGACCAGGAGGAACTCGCAGAGGACCTCAACTCGATCACCTACTACAACAACAAGGCGGGCTACATCCGCGAGGCCTGCGCGATCATCGCCGCCGAACACGGCGGTTCGGTACCCGACACGATGGACGAGCTCACCGCCCTGCCCGGCGTGGGCCGCAAGACCGCGAACGTCGTCCTTCAGCACGGCCACGACCTCGTCGAGGGCGTCGTCGTCGATACGCACGTCCAACGGATCACGCGCCGGCTGGGAATCACCGAGGAGCGCTCCCCCGAGAGGATCGAGCGCGAACTGATGGAACTCGTTCCGAGGGAGCACTGGCAGGAGTTCACGCATCTTTGTATCAGCCACGGTCGGGCGACCTGTACGGCACGTAGCCCCGAGTGTACCGAGTGTGTTCTCGAAGACATCTGTCCCTCGTCGAAGCTCGACAACGAGGTCGATCTGGCGAGCGGCGAGGCGTGGTGAGCCGTCGGTCGCGGGGCCAACGGTTTTCATCCTCGCCCTCGAAATCCGAGGATGCCATGACGGAATCAGACGAACACGGTCGAGACGTCACGCTCGATAAGGAAAAGGACGGAGAGGACGACGCCGAGGAGGAACTCGACGCGAAGGACGAGGAGGAGCTTCGAGAGCAGCGCGAGGAGGAAGCCGAGGAGGAACTCGACGCGAAGGACGAGGAGGAGCTTCGAGAGCAGCGCGAGGAGGAAGCCGAGGAGAAACTCGACGCCGAGGACGAACAACGTGAGGCGGCCGCAGAGGAGACGGCAAACCCCGACGCCCACCGCGACGAGCGCCCGTTCAACAACCGCTAAATCAGAGGTAGATCAGACCGTATCGGGCGACCCCCAGCGCGTAGGCGATCAGCCAGCACAGTAGGTAGCCGATCACGCCGATCCGCAGACGAAAGCGCCACGCGCCCATGTTCTCGTCGAGATCGTCGAGATCGACGTCCCGGTCGGGCTCACCGTAGAGGTTGTATCGGTGCTTGGCCTGAAAGATCCGGACGATCCCGGTGAGCGCGAAGAACAGGAAGGCGTAGGCCTGTACGCCGAAGACGGCGTGCATCGCCTGGAGTCCGCTGAGTCGCTCGAACAGTCGCGGGGCCATCCAGAGGAGAATCGGGCCGGTAGTGAGGAGCAGTCCCGTGGCGATGTACTTGAGATGCCGAACCAACACGGCCCACGTCACGGGATCGTTTTCGATGATGATCCACGCCCCGTAGAGGTAGAACGGGAAACTCACCGTCACGAGCGCGAGGGCGGTCGTCGCGAGGACGGCGGCCTCGACCATTATCGAGGGTTGGGTCGGCGACGCGTTAAACGGCGCGGATTCGCGTTCGAGGATCCCGGAACACGTATGTTCGTTCCGGTCCAACTTCAGGGAGATGGCTGACGGTCGTTCCTCTCAGGGAGCCGATTCCGACCGGAGCGAGCGCGAGGAGCGGTCGGTTCCCGCCGATGAGTACGACTTCGAGGAGTTCGGCCCCGAGGACATGGCGCGCATGAGCGCCGACGAGTGGGACGCGGCGTTCGATCCGGACTCGTGGATCACCGGTAACGAGTTGATCGACCGCGTCGAGGCCGACCTCAGATCTCGAATCGCGAACCGCGACGTCTTTGCGGTGCTCGAACGGTTCGCGGACCCGCCGCGGATCCTCGCCTACTCGGACGAGGGCTACGCGATCGTCTATCCCGACGGGAGCGTCGAGGGCGAAGGCACCGTCGTCCGGGACGTCAAGCCGACGGTCGCGCTCTGTTCGATGGACGACTACGAGGTGCCTACCCCTCCTGAAGACTGGTCGCTGCCCGACCCCGAACAGGTCCCCGAGGGGAGCGGCGATCTGGGCAACCAGATGCTGCAGGTGATCGCCTTCGGGCTCCTCCTCGCGGGAATCGCGGCGTTCGTCGGGCTGTTCGTCGGGGACGTCGGGGGCTCGGCCGTGATCGTGCTGGTCATCGCGATCCTGTTCGTGCTCGCGAGCGTCTTTCTCTTCCTCGTCGTCGCCAACGCGCGGCTCTCGGATCGGTTCCGTGCGGTCGAGTATCAGGATCGACTCCGAGCGGCGGGCGTTCAGTCGGCGGACCGTCCGGATTTCGTCCCGGTCGACGACGGGGAAATCGAGCCGATCGGTGAGGGCGAAAACGCCAGCGAGTAGCGGTCTCGTCGGGGACGGCGATCGGCCCGAGGGGCGTGTCATCGGTGGGTTTAAGCGAACACGGTCCTGATCCTTGGCTGTATGAAGAGGCGGGAATTTATCACAGCGGCCGGTGCTGGGAGCGCCGCCGCAGCGGCGGGTACGACCGGCGCCGTCGGCACCGCAGCCGCACAAGAGGACGACGGCACGACGGAAGTCCCCGAATGGCCCGAGTTCGTCGCCGAAGCCAATGACTACTCTACCGGCGAGACGGAGGACCTGCGTGGCGAAAGCGAGGCCACCGTCGAGGTCGGTGCCGGTGACGGGCTGGCCTTTGGCCCGCCGGCCATCTGGGTCGATCCCGGGACGACAGTCACTTGGGAGTGGACCGGCGAAGGAGGGAGCCACAACGTCTCCGCACAGGACGGTGCTGACTTCACGAGCGAGACGACCGGCGAGGGGGGATTTACCTTCGAACACACGTTCGAGGAGGACGGCCAGATCGTCACCTACCAGTGTGAGCCCCACGCCACACAGGGGATGCACGGCGGGGTCGCCGTCGGCGGCGTCCCAACTCAAGAAGTCACACCCGGCATCATAACCGACCCGGAGGAGTTGGGCATCAAAGTCCAGGAACACTACGTTGGGATCGGCGCCGTGCTTGCGACCTCCGTCTCGCTGGTCTTCACGTTCTTCGTCCTGAAATACGGCGAATCGCCGCACGCGAAAGGGGGGAACTGAGATGTCGTCCTCAGGCAACTCCTACGGCGATATCCACCGATACGAGCCGGCCCGCGAGAGCACGGTCGCCACGATCGCCATCGTTCTGCTGACGGTCCTTGAGGTCGTCCTGGTCGGTCTGTTCACGTACGGCCTCGTTTCGGCGTGGGGGACGACCCAGACGGGGAACATCTATCTCGGCGTGTTGCTCTCGATGACGTTCCTCGATCTGGCGTTCATCCTCGCGTTGTACCGCAAGGAGTTCCTCCCCGACGTGATGATCGTCAAGAAACGGCGCCGCAAATGGGAGGACCTCTACGTCCGGGAAGAACAGGCCGAGGGCCAGGAGTTCGCGGACGGCGCCCTCGAACACTTCAAACGCGCGGTCTATCCATACTACAAGAAGAATTAACAATGTCATCGAACGAAGACAAATATCCGGTCGAATCCGACCGACGGCGGTTCGTCAAGGGCGTTGTCGGCGCGGCGGCGATCGCCGGGATCGGTTCGACGGGTGCAGCGGCAGTCAACACCGCGACTCCGCCCACGGGCGCGGGCGGTGGAATCACTCCCTTCATGGGCATCGAACAGGTCGCGGGTCCCGCCCCACGAGGGATGCCGGTCATCCCCGTCGAGGTCGACGACCAGGGCGTCATCAGCGGCCGATGGCCGGAAGTCGTCGAGGAAACGGTCCAGGGACAGACGACCTATCTGGCCGAGGAGGACCTCGGCGGGATCACCTACACCTCACAGTGGTTCCAGTACTGTGGGAAACAGACCTCGCCGGCGTTGCTCCCGCGGGCGGATATGAACAACCAGTTCCTCTCGTCGGGTCAATCCCAGTACGAGTGGCAGTCGGAGCTCGAGGAAGGGGCACCGCTCAACATCTCGGATTTCGACGACTACGAGGAGTGGGGCAACGGGATCGGTAGCGACGGAATCGGAAAGCCCGGTCTTGCGACGTGGCGTTCGGAGGGGCTCGAACCCGCGGACACCCTTCAGGCGATCGTCATTCGCAGTCCGCAGGTAGAGGAGGCCGCCCAGAACGACGAGTTCCTCCAGGCGGCCACCCAGGACGGCGTCCTCGCGTATCTCAACGTCTGTACGCACTTCTGTTGCGTTCCCGGTTTCAAGGTCTCCGAGACGGCCGATCAGATCGGTCGAGGGGACAACGTCTACTGTCAGTGTCACCAGTCGATCTACGATCCGCTTACCGTCCTCGAACAGTCGTTCCTCTCGTTCCCACAGCCCGACGACGTGATACTTCCCGAAGGAGCGGGTGGCGGGGGCGGCAGCGGGAACGAAAGCAGTGGCGGGAACGAGAGCAGTAGCGGAAACGAGAGCGGCAGCGGGAATGAAAGTAGTGGCGGAAACGAGAGCGGAGGCGGAAACGAAAGCAGTGGAGAAGGTCAATGAGCCTCGAACGCGCGGACGAACACGACCATCAGGGCTGGATGCAAGAGCGCGACCTCTCGCCGATCGAGCAGGGCTACCTGATGACCCTGATGTGGCTCGATAAACGGTTTCGCATCGTCGACTACCTCGAATTGCTGGAGACGATGTACTACCGAGTCAACCTCCAGATGCCGAAGAGCCACACCGAACAGTACAACCTCGATAACAAGTTCTGGTACTGGTACCCGTTGTATTCGCTGGG
>NZ_RDQG01000050.1 GCF_003697815.1 Halalkalicoccus subterraneus
CGTCGATCACGGGAAGACCAGCTTGCTCGATAAGATCCGCGGCTCGGCGGTGATCGAGGGCGAGGCCGGCGCGATCACCCAACATATCGGGGCGACAGCCGTTCCCTTAGAGACCGTCTCGCGGGTCGCAGGTAGCCTCGTCGATCCCGACGACTTCGATCTTCCGGGCTTGCTCTTCATCGATACGCCGGGCCACCACTCGTTTACCACGCTACGCTCGCGGGGGGGCGCGCTCGCGGACATCGCGATCCTCGTCGTCGACGTCACCGACGGCTTCCAGCCCCAGACCATCGAGGCGATCGACATCCTCCAGAACTCCTCGACGCCATTCGTCGTCGCCGCGAACAAGATCGACACCGTTGCGGGCTGGAACCCCCAAGAGGACAGTCCCGTCCAGCAGACCTACGACGCCCAGAGCGACCGGGCGCGCTCCCGACTCGACGAACGACTCTACGAGCTCATCGGCGAGCTCTCGGATCACGGCTTCTCGGCCGACCTCTACTGGCGGGTCCAGGACTTCCAGAAGAACGTCGGGGTCGTCCCCGTCAGCGCCATGACCGGCGAAGGCATTCCCGACCTCCTCACGGTACTCATGGGCCTTTCCCAGCGCTACATGAAGGAGGCGATGGCGATCGACATCGCGGGCCCGGGTGCGGGCACCGTATTGGAGGTCAAAGACGAGAAGGGCTTCGGCGCGACCGTCGACGTGGTGCTCTACGACGGCACGGTTCGCGAGGACGAGACCATCGTCGTCGGCGGGACCCACGAGCCGATCGTCACCGACGTGCGCGCGCTGCTCCAGCCCCGCCCGTTGGCGGAGATCCGCGCCGAAAGCCGGTTCGATCGGGTCAATGAGGTCGGGGCCGCCGCCGGGTTGAAGATCGCAGCACCAGATCTGGAGGACGCGATGGCCGGCGCACCCGTTCGCGTGGTTCGGGACCGCGAGATCGACGACGTGATCGCGGAGGTCGAAGCCGAACTGGCCGAAGTCGAAGTGAGCACCGAAGAGGAGGGCGTCGTCGTCAAGGCCGATACCCTCGGAAGCTTGGAAGCGATGGCAAACGCGCTGGCCGAAGCCGAGATCCCGATCATGCGCGCGGAGGTGGGCGACATCGCCCCGCGGGACGTCTCGGTCGCGAGCACGGCCGACGAGCCGATCCACCAAACCATACTGGGGTTCAACGTCGAGCTTCTCGGCGACGCGAAGCATCACGCCGACGACAACGAGGTGCGGATCTTCCGCGACGACGTGATCTACCAGCTCGTCGAGGAATACGACGAGTTCGTCGAAGATTCGCGTCGCGCCCAACAAGAAACCATCCTGGAGAACATCACCCGACCCGGCCGGTTCCAGCTGCTGATGGACCACACGTTCCGACAGAACGACCCCGCCGTCGTCGGCGTCGAGGTCTTGGGTGGTACCGTCCGGAACAACGCCCAGGTCGCGAAGTTCGAAGGCAACGAACCGAAGCGGGTCGGCCAGATCAAGGGCATTCAGGAACAGGGCGACGACGTCGACGAGGCCCGCCAGGGCAAACGCGTCAGTGTCGCTATCGACGGCCCGACGGTGGGGAGACAGATCGAGGAGGGCGACGAACTCTGGATCGAGATCCCCGAGAAACACGCGAAGATCCTCGAACAGGAGCTCACCGAGGACATCCCGGCCGACGAACGCGAAGTCCTCCAGATGTACCTCGACAAGCAACGACGGCGCGACCCCTTCTGGGGCAAGTAACTCAGTCGATTTCGACGGCGCGTTCGAGGAACTCCTCGCCGGTCCAGTACCACGCCGTGACCGACTCCTCCGGTAGCGAGACGATGACGTAGTAGGTGTCGGCCCACGTCGCCTGCGCGCGGTCCGTCGCACTCGGCTCCGAAGGACCCTCAGGATGGGAGTGATAGAAGCCGAGGAGTTCGCCGTCGGATTCGACGGCCTCGATCGCTCGCAGCTGTTCTTCGGGATCGATCTCGTAGCGCCTCGTCGGGCAGTCCGCGACGTTCGGGACCGGGTCCGCCGAGGTGACCGTCTCTCCCTCACCGCCGAGTACGCCACAGACCTCCTCGGGCGCGCCCGCGCGAGCGTGAGCGAGAACCGAGTCGTACGCGCCGCGCGAGAACGAGAGGAGCGGCGTCACGGTGGTCACCGCGCTATCGCGCGGTCGGCGAGATGTCGTCGTTGATCGCGTGTTTGACCTGGAGGGCGGCGCTGGCGGCCAGCCCGCGGGCGACTTCCTCGCGGTCGTTCTCGGTGATGTACTCCTCTGCGTCCAGGTCGGGTTCGAACCCGGCGCTGATCGGGTGGCCAATGGGCGGTTGGACCGCGACCATCGCCTCGGGCCCGCTTTGCCCCTGGCTGACTTCCGCGCCGACGACGTACTCGTCGGGGAGATACGCCCGGACCCGTCGGGTGATTTCCGAGAGGTCGGCCCGAAGCGTCCGGCGTTGATCCGCCGTGAGTTCGGGAAGCTCGTCGGGCATCTGCTGGCCGGCGTTCGTCGTCTCCGGCAACCCAGCGTACGGCGTGTTTCCGTTCATAGAATCGAGTCGGCTTCGATAGGACCCCACGGAGCAAAAACCCGTCGGCCCGTCAGCCGGTCGCTTCGACCAGCGAGACGACCCGTTCGCGCAGCCGCGCGGAATCGAACTGGCCAGCAAACGCGTCGAGCGCGTCGGTTCCGATCCCCTCGGGGAGGAGTGCCTCGAGCGCACCCGCAGCCGGGAAGACGCCCCCAGCGACGTAGGCCGTCTCCACCTCGGGCTTCCAAACCGCGAAGGTCCCCTCCATCTCGAGTGGCGTTCCCGCGAACTCGACCGTCGTCGAGAACCCGCCCACGCTGACCTCGCGCGAAAACGAGGGGAGCGGTCGCTCGGCCCGATACTCGACGAGTTCGCCGTCGATTTCGGGGTGGGGATCGACCGGGTCGACCCGCTCGATCGATTCGAGTCCCCGAGTTCGAAACCCCGATTCGACGCCGGCCATGGCGTCGTCGACGAGTCGTTCGGGCGTCGCAAAGCGCCGGCCGATCCCTTCGAGGGTCATGCGCGAGGCGACGAAGCGCGCGAAACTGCGATCGACCTCGCCGCGCGATAGCTCCGCGATGGACCGGCGAGTCTCACTGTGGTCGTACGTGTGAGTTCGCTCGTGGACCGACAGCGCGTCGATTCCTCGGTAGGTGACGTCGTACTGGTCGCTGCGTTCGCCGTACCGTTCCCATTCCGAGAGCGCTTGCTCGTCGATGACGGGCCAGGGGTACCGCTCGCGCGTGCTCTCGAGACAGCCGGCGAGCGCGGCCGCTCCACCGACGCCGACGAGGAACCGTCTGCGTTTCACGGACAAAAGGACACGGCTACGGCTGATAGTTATGGCGAACCTATCGGATCGGGCGGCTGCGACCGTAGACCGCGAGGACGACCGCCGTCGCGTAGCCCTCGTCGGGTTCGGCGCGGACGGTGGCGATTTCGGGCTCGGAAAACGACCACTCCCTGAGCAGCTGGCCCGCAGTCAGTCCCGATTCGACGCGGGTCTCCGTCCGCTCGACTGGCTCCTCGCCCGCCGCCTCGTAGAAGAGCCCGGGCCCCTCTTCGCTGTTCGCCCACGCCAGGGCGGCACTGACGGGTTCCTCGGCGCTCGTCGCGCGGGCCTCGACCACCGTCACTCCCTCGCCGGCGGGGCCCAGATCGGGAGCGCGGTCGACGAACTCGACGCTCGCGTCGGCGGGAATGACGGAGGAAACGTGCGTCAGGTTGTAGTTGTGGACGTTGGCCTCGGCGAGGGCGGCGTCGTACGAAGCCATCTCCGTGGGGGCGCATGCGGCTCCCCGAACGATCCGGATCTCCATGCCCGAACTCCGCCGGGCGCGGACAAAGGGGGTTCGATTCAGTAGACGTAGTAGCGGGTGTCGTTCTCGGCATCGGTGGAGACCTTCTCGAGGGCCTCCTCGAAGTCCTCCGTCCGGACTTCAGTGCGGTCGTCGCGAACTGCGAACATCCCCGCCTCCGTACAGAGACTCGCGAGTTCCGCGCCGCTGAATCCGGCGGTGTCCTCGGAAAGCGCCTCGAAGTCGACGCCCTCGGCGACGTTCATCTCCGCGGTGTGGATCTCGAGGATCCGCGTTCTGCCCTCCTCGTCGGGTTCGGGCACCTCGATGAGCCGGTCGAACCGGCCGGGCCGGAGGATGGCGCGATCGAGCATGTCGAAGCGGTTCGTGGCGGCGATGATGCGGATCTCCCCGCGCTCGTCGAAGCCGTCCATTTCGCTGAGCAGCTGCATCATCGTGCGCTGGACCTCCGCGTCGCCCGACGT
>NZ_RDQG01000051.1 GCF_003697815.1 Halalkalicoccus subterraneus
GGCGGCGATGATGCGGATCTCCCCGCGCTCGTCGAAGCCGTCCATTTCGCTGAGCAGCTGCATCATCGTGCGCTGGACCTCCGCGTCGCCCGACGTTTTGGACTCTGTTCGGGTGGCTGCGATGGCGTCGATCTCATCGATGAAGACGATCGCCGGCTCGTGTTCACGGGCGAGCTCGAACAGATCACGGACGAGGCGCGAGCCCTCGCCGATGAACTTCTGAACCAGCTCCGAGCCGGCCATCTTGATGAAGGTCGCGTCGGTCTCGTTGGCGACGGCCTTCGCCAGCATCGTTTTTCCGGTACCCGGCGGGCCGTGAAGCAACACGCCGCCCGGCGGGTCGATACCGACCTCCTCGAACTGGGCGGGGTTCGTCAGTGGGTCCTCGACGGCCTCCCGTACCTCGCGGATCTGCTCGTCGATCCCGCCGATATCCGCATAGGTGACGTCGGGGCTCGCCTCGACGGCCATCGCTTGGGCGCGTGCATCGGTCTCGACGTCCAGGGTCGTCTCCACGCCGAACGAGTCGTTGACCGCGACCCGGTCGCCCGCCTCGAGCTCCTCTGCGAGCCCGGGGTCGATCTCGGTCAGGACCTCCTGGTTCGTGCCGTGCTGTTTGACGACCGCTCCGTCCTCGGTGAACTCCTCGACGGTCGCGACGTACAGCGAGGCGGTCTTGAGCGCACTGTTCTCGCGTTCGAGGTCGTCGACGCGTTCGTGGAGCGTCTCGCGGCGATCGTCGGCCTCGTCGATGCGCTCTTCGAGCTGGTCGTTGATCCTGACGATATCGGTATAGTGTTCACGCAGGGCGGTGAGCTGCTCGCCTTCGGGCATCTCGGGGTCGAGGTCGAGATGCGGTCGGTCGGGAACAGAGGGGCTATGGGCCATTGATGTACCTTCTAGGAAAGCGCGCCAAAAGTGCCTTTGGGTGGCGGCTGATCCTACAACAACGAGTCCATCTCGTCGAGGTAGTCGTCGTAGACGGCAAGCGCGTCCTCGATGGGCTCGGGCGAACGCATATCGACGCCCGCGATATCGAGCAGTTCGAGGGGGTAAGCAGTCGAACCCGACCGCAGAAACTCCCGATAAGCCTCGGCTGCGGGCTCACCCTCTTCGAGGAGTTTCTCCGAGAGCGAGACGGCCGCGCTGATTCCCGTCGAGTACTGGTAAACGTAGTACGCCCGGTAGAAATGCGGAATGCGCATCCACTCGCAGGCGATCCGGTCATCGACGACGGCGGGTTCGTAGAACTCCGATTTTAGCTCGCCGTAGAGTTCGTCGAGTGCGTCGGGCGTGAGCGCGCCGCCCTCCTCGTCGATCTCGTGAGCACGGTGCTCGAACTCCGCGAACATGGTCTGGCGATAGAGCGTCGAGCGAAAGCGCTCGAGGTACTCGTTGAGCACGTGCAGGCGGAACCGTTCGTCCTCGACGGTGTCGAGCAGGTGATGCGTGAGCAGCGCCTCGTTGACCGTGGAGGCGACTTCGGCGACGAAGATCTCGTAGCCAGAATAGGTGTAGGGCTGATGTTCGCTGGTGAGTTGCGAATGGAGGGAATGGCCCAGCTCGTGGGCCAAGGTATACATCGAGGGGATGTCGTCCTGGTAGTTCATCAGGATAAACGGTTGAGTGTCGTAGGTTCCCCCCGAGTACGCGCCCGACTGCTTGCCGGCGTTCTCGTAGACGTCGACCCACCGCGAATCGAGCCCCTCCGCGACCCGTGATTGGTACTCCTCGCCCAGCGGCGCGAGCGCCTCGACGACGTGCTCTGTGGCCTCGTCGTACTCGATGTCAGGACTTTCACTTTGAGCGACCGGCATGTAGAGGTCCCACATCTGGAGCTCGTCGACGCCGAGCGCCTCGCGTTTGAGGTCGGCGTGACGATGGAGCGCATCAAGGTTCTCGTGGACCGTGTCGACGAGGTTGTCGTAGACTTCCACGGGGATGTTGGGACCGTCCATCGCCGCCTCGCGGGCGGTGTCGTAGTTTCGCGCTCGCGCGAGCTTCACGTCGGCCTTCACGCTGTTCTTATAGGAGGCGCCGACCGCGTTTCGGACCTCCTCCCACGTGTCGTAGAACGCCTCGTAGACCTCGCGACGGAACTCTCTGTTCTGATGCTTCTGCAGTTTCGTGAAGTTCGCCTGCGTGATCTCGACGGCCTCGCCGTCGGGATCTTCGATCGTGGGAAATTCGAGATCCGCGTTCGAGAGCATGGTGTAGATCTCGCCCGACGCGCCGGTCACCTCGCCCAGTTCGGCCAGCAGGCTCTCGACCTCCGCCGATCGGGTGTGGGGTTTCATCCGCAACACGTCGTCGAAGTAGTGGTCGTACTCCGAAAGGGCGGGCTCCTCGTCGATCAGCGCGTCGAGTTCGTCCTCCGAGAGCGCCTGGAGTTCGGGCTCCAGAAAACTCACCGCGCTCGACGCTTCGGAAGCCAGCGACTGGGATCGGGCGGTCAGCGCCTGGTACTCCTGATCGCGAGTGTCCTCGTCGCGGCGCATCCGGGCGTAGGCGGCGACCTGCGAGAGCTCGCGCATGACCTCCTCGCGAAGGTCGAGTAACTCGGACAGCGTCTCGCCGCTCTCGGTCGCGCGCCCCTCGTAGGATTCGAGCTCCGGGATCCGCTCTTTGACCGCCTCGTAGGCGGCCTCCCAGTCGTCGTCGTTCGCGTAGATGCTCTCGAGGTCCCACGTGTACTCCGTGGCGATCTCCTCGCGTTCGGGAACCGAACTCATTACACGTGGTACGTGTCAGTACGCCCTAAACACTAGCGGTTCGCCCACACGCAACACAACGACCATGTGGCGGGCGCGATAGTTCCGAATATGGCCGATATCGACACGCTTCTCGGACGGGCGTGGCACGACGACGCGGCGTGGGATCTGCTGACCCGACTGACCGAACTCGACGAGCGCATGGGCGGCCATCCCGGCGAGCGCCGCGCGGCCGAGTACGTCGCCGAGAGCTTCGAGGACGGCGGCGTGGAGGAGATCGAGATCGAGGAGTTCGAAATGAACCGCTGGGACCGTGGGCGCGCGGAGCTGGCGGTCACCGAGCCCGTCGAGCGCTCCTTCGAGACGCTCGCGCTGCCGTACTCGGCGGCCGGCGAGGTCTCGGGGGAACTCGTCGACGTCGGCTACGGCACGCCCGACGAGATCGAGGAGAGCGACGTCGCCGGCAAGATCGTCGTCGCGAGCACGACCACGCCCCCCGAGAAGGGGCGGTTCGTCCACCGCATGGAGAAGTTCGGCCACGCGATTGCGGCGGGCGCCGAAGCGTTCGTCTTCGCGAACCACGTTCCCGGTCAGCTCCCGCCGACGGGAGCGCTACGATTCGACGCCGAGGCCGCCGCCCCCGGCGTCGGCGTCTCGAAGGAGACCGGCGCATGGCTGAGCGACTACGCCGAGCGGGGCGCACGCGCGAAGCTCTCGGTCGCGGCCGACACGGAGCCGGGGACGAGCCAGAACGTCCACGGGACGTTAGGGGAGGGTGAGGAGGAGATCGTCCTGCTAGGACATTACGACGCCCATGACATCGCGGAGGGCGCGCTCGACAACGGGTGTGGGATCTCCGTCGTCGCGGGCACGGCCCGCCTCCTCTCAGAGATGGATCTCGACTGTCGGGTCCGGGTCGCGGGCGTCGGCTGCGAGGAGGTCGGGCTGATCGGCGCGGGGGCGCTCGCCGACTCGCTGGACCTCGAGTCCGTCAGAGCCGTGGTCAACGTCGACGGAGCGGGCCGGTTCCGAAACCTGCAGGCGTACCTCCACGGCTCCGAACGGGTCGGGGAGCTCGCCGGGAGCGTCTGTAGGGAGTGGGGCCAGCCGGTTTCCTTTTCTCGCGATCCCCATCCCTACAGCGACCACTGGCCCTTTCTCCAGCGCGGCGTTCCGGCGCTCCAGCTACACAGCGAGGCACCAAGCGGGGCCGAGCGGGGACGAGGATGGGGCCACACCCACGCCGACACCCGCGACAAGGTCGATCGACGGAACCTCCGCGAGCACGCGATGCTTACGGCACTGGTGGTACGAGAACTCACCCGGAGCGAACTCCCC
Source organism: Halalkalicoccus subterraneus (assembly GCF_003697815.1). NCBI lineage: Archaea > Methanobacteriati > Methanobacteriota > Halobacteria > Halobacteriales > Halalkalicoccaceae > Halalkalicoccus > Halalkalicoccus subterraneus. Next base: position 4,050 of record NZ_RDQG01000051.1, read on the forward strand.
CGGATCGACGAGGGAGAATTGCGCGAACGGTTACAGGAAAGCGATGCCGAGGTCGGGATGCGCGCGGCCGAAGTGTGGCCCGATCACTGGGAGTGAGGCCCCTCGGACAGCGCGATCCTGACGACGAGGACGAGCGCGTTGACGACGAGCCACCAGCCGGCGAAAAGCACGAGGGCAGATATAATCGCCCCGACAACCAGTACGGCAAGGGAACCGGATCCCAGCGCGAACCCGAACCCGTTCACCCCGAGTCCAGCGACAATCGACCCCGCCGTGAGGGTCACCGCGGCGTCCGTTTGCCCGCTCGAATCCGCCATAGCTCGACGAGGACACAGCGTCAGCATAGTCCTTGTGGCTACCCGTCGAGTTCGCCCGCGATCCGCCCGGCGACCCGCGCGCCCGTCTCGCGGTCGATCCGCTTTCGCTCGAACACAGTGCGTGCGCTCGCGGCCGCCTCCTCGTCGACCGCGAACTCGAAACCGTACGCGACGTCGGTGAGCACGAGTGGTTCGGGCGGGGCCGAGGCGATCCCCTCGGGACCCGAGAGACGTTCCTCGGAGAGCGCCCGATCGAGAAACGTCGGGTCGCGCTCGCCGGCGGCGACCGCCGAAACGAGCGAGACGAGCCGACGGACGAGTCGCTGGAGGAAACTATCGGCCCGAAGCGTGATGGCGACGAACGACCCGTCTCTCTCGGCCCGAGCGTCCCAAATCGCCCGCGTCGTCTCGCCGTCCTCGGGCGTGAGGTTGTGAAAGTCGTGCGTTCCCGGTAGCTCGGCGAGCGCCGCCCGGAGGCGATCGATGTCGATATCGGGCGCGTGGAGGAGGTAGGTATACTCGCGCGATCGGGCGTCGTATCGCGCGTGAAATCCCGAGCGGGCGTCGGCCGCCGCCCAGACTCGAATGTGGCCGGGGAGTTCACTGTTGAACGCGGCGGGCGTGAGCCACTCGGGGGCCTCGAAACCGACCGTCTGGAAGAGCGCCGACACCCCCCGATCGGTTCGTCCGGCAGCGGCGTACCCGTCGGGTTTCGCGCCCTCGAACCCGACGAGCCGGTCGAGGGCGCGAAACAGCGTCCCCTCGACCGTTTCGACGTCGGGCTGGCGCTGGAAGCCGTAGTAGGGCGTGCCGTCGTAGGCGACGCGAAAGGCGCGCATACGTCCGATAGCGGGTCGGTACCGATAGTCCCCTCGGCACCGATCTCTCGAAATCCCCCGTGGGTTACTCCCTTCGAAGCGTTGATCAGACCGAGCGACGAACCTATCGAAGACTGATGTTTTCTCGGAACACACACCGGATGCGGGCCGACCCGTCCGCGCTGGAGCGACGAGCGGGGGCGAGACGTCCGTGAGCGAACCGACGCTGTTCGGCGCCAACCGCCAGGTGTTGACGCTCTCTCTCGCGCGGGCGGCCGACGCGGTGGGCAACTCGTTTCTGATCGTCGTCCTGCCGCTGTACGTCGCGAGCGGGGTCGTCTCGGGGGCCACCTACGGGCTGAGCGAGGCGCTTCTGACGGGACTGATCCTCTCGGCGTTCGGCCTGTTCAACAGCGCGCTCCAGCCCTTTGCGGGCCGGATCACCGACGCGGTCGGCCGACGCAAGCCGTTCGTCCTGTTCGGGCTCGGGGTGCTCGCGGTCGCGAACTTCGCCTACTCGTTCGGGTCGAGCTACTGGGCGCTGCTCGCGATCCGCGCCACCCAGGGGATCGGGGTCGCGTTCACCATCACGGCCTCGATCGCGCTGGTCAACGAACTCGCGACCGACACCACCCGCGGCGGGAGCATGGGGACGTACAACACCTTCCGACTGCTCGGGTTCGGGATCGGCCCGATCGCCGCCGGGACCGTCGTCAACGGCGGACCCTACACGATCGGTGGCGTCGGGATGAGCGGGTTCGAGGCCTCCTTCTACATCGCGGCGGTTTCCGCGGTGATCAGCTTCCTGCTCGTGACGCTCCTCGTAAACGACCCGGACATCGAGCGCACGGGCGGCTCCGAGAACACGTCGATCGCGATCCTGGATCACGAGTCCGAGGGACTGCTCGATCCGGTCTTTACCCTCGGGATCGCCTCGCTCTTCATGGCGATCGGGATCGCGCTGCTCTCGGCGATCGAACCAAGCGTCAACGCCCGCCTCGGACAGGATGCGACCCTCTTCGGCATCGAGTTCGCCGCGTTCGTCCTGGTACAGGTGCTCGTACAGGCACCCATCGGCAGCGCGAGCGACCGCTACGGTCGCCGACCGTTCATCCTCCTCGGGCTCGCGGTCCTCGCGCCGGTCACCGTCGTGGAGGGGTTCGTCGTCGCACCCTGGCAGATGATCGCGGCCCGGGCCATCCAGGGGCTGGCGGCGGCGATGGTCTTCGCGCCCGCGCTCGCCCTTGCGGGCGATCTCGCGAGCGAGGGAGCGTCGGGAACCCAGCTGTCGGTGCTGACGATGGCCTTCGGCCTCGGGACCGCGATCGGCCCGCTGGCCTCGGGATTCCTGATACAGTACGGCTACCCCACCCCCTTCGTCTTCGGGGGGGTGCTCGCGTGTCTCGGGATCGTGCTCGTCTACACGCAGGTCCACGAGACCATCGAAGGCGGCGGGATCGAGTTCCTCCTCGAGGACCTCCGGGGGACTCTCGCCCGGGACTGATGCCGTCGGCTGTACCGTCATGAAACAGTACGTCTCGGTTTTGTACGACTCAAAGCCTGAAACGCACAGCTATCGGATGCGTCTTCACAGGACGACAGCCAACGGTAGGAGCCGCCCCGCTACGCGACGTCGTCGTATGTGGGCCGCTCGTGCTCGCCGGGGAACGCCTCGACGGGGACGGTCGTCTGTTCCCCAGAGTGCATCTCCTTGACAGTGATCTCGTCGTTTTCGAGGTCGCGTTCGCCGACGATCACGACGGTCTCGGCGTCGATCGAGTCGGCGTAGTTCATCTGTGCGCCGAAGCTCCGCCCCGAGACGTCGGTCTCGACGACGTGACCCCGCTCGCGTAGGTCGCGGGCGATCCGGGCGGCGACGGGGCGGGTATCGCCGACCGTGAGGACGTAGTAGTCGGTGTCGAGGGCCCCGTCGGAGCGGGCGTCGGCGCGATCCAGCAGGAGCGAGAGCGTCTCGTGGCCGACGGCGAACCCCACTGCGGGCGTCGGCTGGCCGCCGAATCCCTCGATCAGGTCGTCGTACCGGCCGCCGCCGAAGACCGACCTGCTCACGTCGCCCGCCGAGTCGAAACACTCGAAGACGACGCCGGTGTAGTAATCGAGCCCGCGGGCGGTTTCGAGCGAGATCGTACAGTACTCCCGGGCGCCGAAGTCCTCGGCCGCCGCGAGGACGTTCTCGAGGTTCTCGACGGCGGCCGCGACGCGGTCGGTACCCGCGAAGTCGACGAGCTCCGTCAGGTCGTCCGTCGAGAGCAGGGCGTCGAACTGCTCGGCGTCCGCGGAATCGAGACCGGCATCGGTCAGCAGACCGTAGTACTCGCCCGTCTCGATCTTCTCGCGCTTGTCGACCGCACGGATCGCCGCCTCGGTGTCGACCGCCCCGTCGAAGGCTTCGAGCAGCCCCCCCAGAATGTCGCGATGGGAGACCCGGAACTCGAAGTCCTCACCGTCGAGTCCCAGCCCGGTCAGGGCGTCCGCACAGTACGCGAGGATCTCGGCGTCGGCCTCCGGCTCGCTGGAGCCGAAGACGTCGACGTTGGTCTGGTAGAACTCGCGAAAGCGGCCCTGCTGGACCTGCTCGTAGCGCCAGAACGGCCGCGTGGAGAACCACTTTATCGGCTTCGAGAGCGCCTGCTGTTTGGCGACGACCATCCGCGCCACCGTCGGGGTGAGTTCGGGCGTCATCGCCACGTCGCGCCCGCCCTGATCGGTGAAGTTGTAGAGCTCGTCGGTGATCTCCTCGCCGCTCTTGTCGATATACAGTTGGGTCCGCTCCAGCGCGGGCGTCCCGATCTCCCGGAAGCCGTAGCGCCGGGCGGCGTCCTCCAGCCCGTCGGTCACGGCCCGCCGCGCGCGCATCTCCTCGGGGTAGAAATCACGAAACCCCTTGATCCGCTCGTACATGGACGGTGGTTCGCGTGAGGGGCGCTTGAAACTGTTCTTCTTGGCTCATGATCCGGCCGTGGCGGTCAGTTGAACCATGGGCGGTCGACCGGCTCGAACCGGGCGCCACAGGCCGGGCACTCGAGACTACGGCTCGCCTCGGTTTCGACGGCTGAGAACCGGGGACCCAGCCCGAGGTGGCCACAGGTGGGACAGCGACGGACCAGCGGTGGGATCACGCGGGACGATAGGTTCCCGACTCACAAGGTCTCGTCGGCGTTCCTACAGCGCGATCAGTGCCACGCCGATCACGGCGAGGGCGGCCGCGGCGAGTCGCGTTCTGAACGCCTCTTCGCGCAGGAAGAGGCCGGCGAGGACGACCACGACGATCGCCTGCGTGTTGATGATCGGCGAGGCGATGCTCGCGGGCACCAGCGAGAAGGCAAGCGCCGTGACGTGCTCGGCGGACGCCACCAGTGCGCCCGCCACGAGGAACTTCGGTCGGTCCCCCGCGGTGGCGCTCCAGTCGCGGGCGGCCAGTGGCGAGAGGATGACGATCATCCCCGCGAGAATCCCGAGAACGAGCAGTTCCGGAGGTAAGGCGAGCTCCTGAAGCGTGACTCGCCGGCCCACGTCGCCGACCGCATAGAGTGCCGCGCTGAGCAGGGCGAACCCGGCCGCCCGCGAGCCGAGCGCGTCTCTGATCGGGTCGAGCAACGACCCGCCGGTGAAGTTCGCGACGTAGACCGCAAGCGTCGCGAGCGCAACGCCCAGGAGCTGGATCGGCGCGAGGAACTCCCCGAGGAACAGGATCTCGATCGGGAGGACGAAGGCGGGGACGATCTTGCTGATCGGGGCGACATAGGAGAGCTCGCCGGCGTCGATCGCCTCGATGAACGCCACGAAGGCGAGCGAGTTCGCGACGACGATCACGGCCAGGCCGGGCCCGCCCGAGACGAGGCTACCGAGCGCCTCGCGGGGCACGGTGGCGGCCGCGACTGGGAGATAAAAGGCGATGGCGATCGTGTGGACGACGACGATGATCTCGCTCGCCGAGTAGTTCGAAAAGAAGCGTTTGAGCGCGAAGAGATAGCTCCCCCAGAGGAGGGCTGCGAGGACGCTCGCGAGGAGTCCGGGGTCCATGCCGGGAGGTCGCCGCTACGAACAATGAACGGTTCGTTATCGAAATCCGGTGACGTAGGTCTGCTCGTGATCGGGAAACACCTCCGCGACGGCGTCTCGACCCTCTCGCTCGACGAGCAGCGTGCGGAGCTCGGCCTCGTAGTCCGCTCGCGAGATGGATTCGCTGGGGCCCGATTCGACGTCGAGGTGGGCCTCGACCAACCGGTCGACCGCGCTCCGACCGAACCCCGAGAGGGGGGCGACGTAGTCGACGCCGTGACGGTCCTCCAGACTCTGGGCCTGGGCCCGCGAGACGGACGGAACCCGGTCGTCCCGGCGGGTTCCGTCCGCGATCGCCGAAAACTCATCTTCCGCGAGCTCCTCCAGGGCGTGGAGGTGGACCCGCTGGATCGCGTTGCGGGGAAAACCGTCCTCGACCAGCCGGTCGACGGCCTCCTCGGCGACCGGCTGGTCGAGTTCGAGGTGTTCGAACGGAAAGCCGGTCGATTCGGCGGCGCGCTCGGCGTGCGTCCAGTCGTCGGTGATCCCGAAGGTCGCGGTGACGAGGGTCACGTCGTAAAACGAGTCGAGCAGCAACGCGGCGAGGGAGGAGTCCTTACCGGCGCTGTACAGCAGCCCGAGGTCCATCGCGACCTCAGCGCCGCTTGATATCGAACTGCTGCTGGTCGGGGCTCAGCTCCTTGAGCAGCGCCTTCATCTTCTCCTCGTCGATCTTGCCCTGGACGCGCCCGCTTCGGGCAAGCGCGATCACCTGCTGTTCGACCTGGTCAGCGAAGTCGGGCTTGCTCATTCGCACGGAGTTGAGCCGTTTTCTCGCCCCGTCGGTGAGGTGCTGGCGCAACATCGCCTTCTTCTGGGCGTCGGCCTGCTGTTGGGCCTGTTGCTGGGCCTTCTCGTTCCCGGCGCCGCCCTCCTGTTGGTCCTGTAGCTGTTCGAGCTTCTTCTGTCGAAGCTCCTCCAGTCGATCGTCGTCGGGGCGTTCGCTCATACCCAACTGTTCCGACGCGGGCGACAAAACGATTACGGAGACCCTACGCGTAGCGCTCGAGTTCGGGGCGCTCCTCGGTGAGCGAGGAGAGCACGTCACCGGCGGCTTCGTCGACGAAGCTGCGGCCCTCGGCTGTCAGGACGCGGCCGGCGTCGCCCTGCTGTTCGACGAACCCCTCGTCTTCGAGCTGCTGGAGGATCGTCCGAATGATGTTGTCGCTACCGTCGGTCTGTTTCGGCGGGGCGACCGTATAGCGGTTCGAGCCGCGCTTCGCGTCGCCGTAGTGGGTCGCGAGGCGTTCGACGCCGACGGGGCCGTCGACGGCGACCTTCCGCAGCAGGCTCGCCCCGCGAACCGCCCAGAAGTCCTCTTGTTCGGGCGGGAGTTCGCGGCTGGCGCCGGTCTTCGCGTAGGCGGCCCAGTCGGGCTGTTCGAGTCGATCCGCGAGCCGATCGGAAAGCTCCTCGATGATCTCCTCCGCGGGCACGTCGTAGAGCGTCGTCATTGCCCGCAGTTCGGTGCTGCCGTGTTTAAAAGCATCGTTGTCCCGTTTCGACCGGGCCGTTTTTGCCCATCTCGATGGATGCACTGGCATGGACGAACGCGCCGTCTTGGAACTGCTCTCGGGATCGCTTTGCCACGCCGGCGACGACACCGCCGTCGTCGACGGGCTCCTGCTCACCACCGACATGCTTCACGAACGGACCGATTTTCCGGCGGAGACGACCCGGTACACCGCCGGCTGGCGGGCCGTCGGCGCATCGCTGTCGGACGTGGCGGCGATGGGCGGCGAGGTCGCGGCTGCGGTCGCGGTCTACGCTGCCCCCGAGTTTCGCGAGGGGGAGGTCCGCGAGTTCGTCGCGGGCGCGGGCGACGTCTGCGAGGCGGTCGGCGGGGCGTACGTCGGCGGCGATCTCGACACCCACGAGGAGTTCACCGTTGTAAGCACCGTCGTGGGTCGGTCGGACGACCCCGTCTATCGCTCGGGCGCGCGGCCGGGCGAGGCGGTCTGTGTCACCGGCACCCTGGGGCGCAGTGCGGCTGCTCTACGGCTGTTCGAGGACGGCGAATCGACGCGGGCGAACGAGCTCTTCCGGTTCGAGCCCCGCGTCGGGGCCGGGCGCGCGCTCGCCCCGCACGCGAGCGCGATGATGGATTCGAGCGACGGGCTCGCCCGGTCGCTCCACCAGCTCGCGGAGGCGAGCGACTGCGGGTTCGCGATCGAGCGTTCGAGGATCCCGATCGACGGGGCGGTCGACGAGGTCGCAGACGACGAGGTGGACGCCCACGAGATGAGCGTCTCCTTCGGCGAGGACTTCGAACTCGTCTGTACGATTCCCGAGGACGATCTATCGGCAGTCGAGGCCGCATCTCCGACACCGATCACCGTGATCGGGGAAGTCACCGAGGAAGGCATCGAAATGGACGGTGAGGCGCTTTCGGATCGGGGTTTTACCCACGGTTAACTCAGCCGACGATCCGGATCGGGACGGGCGTGAAACACAGTAGCCCGAGAACGATGGCGAACACGCCGACCGCGATCCGACCGGTTCCGAGTTCCCGGTCGTCGATCGGGCTTGCGGAGCCCACGAACGAGAACAGCAGGGTGAGAAAGCCCCAGAACGCCCAGATGAACGCCGAATCGGCGGGGACGTCTCGAACGTAGTAGAGGTACGCCGCGAGCGAGAAGAGGATCGCGGGGACGAACGCCGCGACCCTGTCCTGACTCTCGCCGAGGATCGCGCGAAGGACGTGTCCGCCATCGAGCTGCCCGACCGGGATCATGTTGAGGAACGTGATGAACATCCCCACCCATCCCCCGATCACGACGGGATTGACCGCCATCGCGGGGTCGTCGTAGTGAAGGGGCTGGTCGACGAGCCATGCGAGCCCCTGCAACAGCGGCGGGTAGCCCAGTTCGATCTGGACCGCGTTCGGGTTTCCGATCAAGCTCTCGGGGGCCATCACCGGTGGGAGATGCAGCCCGACAACCGTGACGACGACCGTCGCGGCGAGCCCAGCCAGCGGCCCGGCGACGCCGATGTCGAACAGCGCCTTCCGGCTCGGGATCTGGCCTTTCATCTTGATGACTGCACCCATCGTTCCGATGAGTGTGGGAATCGGGATGAAATAGGGAAGCGAGGCGCTGACCTTGTGGTACCGACTCAGGACGTAGTGACCGAGTTCGTGCACCCCGAGCACGCCCATGATCGCGACCGTGAAGGGCCACGCATGGATGACCTCCGCCGAGAAGGGATCGAGGTGATACCAGATCGAGCCGGCGAACAGCGTCGAGGCGACCGTGAGGACGAACAGGACGACGTTGGTCCACGGGACACCATTGACACCCAGATCGAGGGGCTCGGCGATGAGTACCCACTCGCCGTACTCGCGGGTCAATCGGAGTTCGTAGCCCCGCTCGCGGAAGACCGGCCAGAGCTCCCGTAGCACGGTCCGACCGGGGGCACGCGGGCTGCCGTAGTAGCGAAGGACCTCGCCGTCGGTCTCGGTTTCGTAGACCGAGAAGACGTCCTCGACGTCTACAATGGGGGGACCCGACTGGGGCGCGCTCATCGTCCGAGGTTGGAACCCGAGAAGTATAAGGGTTCGACGACTGGTTGGCTCAGACCGACGTCACGCGCCAGGTCGTCGCGCTCGTATAGGACCACTTCTCGATCACCAGATCCTCCTCGGAGGCGCTGAGTTTCACCATCAGCGCGCCGATCTCCTTCGCCGAGAGGCCGACGTCGTCGGCGATGAACTTGCTCTTGAAGTAGAGCTCGCCATCGGCAGCGCGGTGATTAAGGTACTGTTTAAGCCGGTCTTCCTTCGATTCCTGGGTCGTGGAGGGCTGTGTGGTAGTGCTCATCGTCTGCTTCGAGTGGTCCTTAACAGAGCACTAAGGATATAAGCATAGGATATTTGAATACAATTACATATATTTTAGATAGAATTAGAGTGATTAAAACCGTTCGAAACGTTTTATTTGACCTCTATATCGTTTATTGTTCTCTCTCAACTCTTCGTTACTAATACGTGTTCGAACCGTACGACCCTTCCGGTTCGGAGTGTTGATCGGAATCATTGCCGTCTCTGGAGGCTCAAACGCGGGTGTGAACCCAGAACTCCTCGTCGTCAGTCACTTCCTTTTTGAAGATGGGGACCTCGTCCTTGAGCCGGTCGATGCCGTCCTCGACGGTTCGGAACGCTTCCGTCCGATGGCCCGCGAGGACGACGACGAAGACGATGTCGGCGCCCGACTCGATCACGCCGGTCCGGTGGTGCAGCAGGACCTCGTAGATGCCCTCGCGGGCCTCGAGTTCCTCGCGGATCGTCGCGAAGCGCTGCTCGGCGACCCCCTCGTAGGTCTCGAACTCCAGGAACTCCGTGGATGCATCGTCGGCCGAGTCCTTCTCGCGCACCCGCCCGGTGAAGGTGGCGATCGCGCCGGCACGATCAGCACGAGGGGACTCCTTCGCCTCCCGAACCAACGACTCGAGGGTAACGTATGGCTCGGTCGCTTCCAGGGAGTCGATCACCGCGTCGACGTCGATCTCGCCGGCGCGCTCGCCGGTCGCGAGCGCCTCGCCGGCGTGCTCGTGGTCAGCGAGGACCACCTGCGGGACCGCCGCGTCGTCGAATCCATCGAGGATCGCGTACTCGTACGTCGGCGCGAGGTCGTCGAGCGTCTCGGCGAGTGTACGGTCCTTTCCGGCGGCGAACCAGCCCGACCCGGATAGTCCGTAGGTCGCGTCGGCGCCGGCCTCGCGATGGCGGTCCGTATCCGTGTCGCCGGTGTCGATATCGGGAGTGTCCCGGCAGCGCTCGACGGTCGCGACGCGGCCGCGTTCCGCGAGGTGGGTCACGAGCGATTCGAGCAGGTGGGTTTTCCCTGCGTCGTCGGGGCCGACGACTCCGAGTACGTACATATGCGTGGGAACGGTCGGTTCGGCCTTGTACGTGTCGCCATCGGGAGTTGACAATCCTTAAGCCGAGGACGGGGCTACCCGGGTGCAAGCATGAACGTGGTCGTTTCTATCGGCGGCAGCGTCCTCGCGCCGGATCTCGGTGCCAACCGGGTCGAGGACCACGCCGGAGTCATCCGGGAGCTCGCCGACGAGGGCTGTTCGATCGGCGCGGTCGTCGGCGGCGGCGGGATCGCACGCGAGTACATCTCCACCGCTCGCGGGCTGGGAGCAAACGAGATCGAACTCGACACTATCGGGATCGACGTCACCCGCCTCAACGCCCGGCTGCTGATCGCCGCGCTGGGCGAGGCGGTCGTCCCCGCACCGGTCAAAACCTACGAGGAGGCCGGCGAAGTCCTGCGGGACGGCGACGTCTGCGTGATGGGCGGGGTCGCCCCGGCTCAGACCACCGACGCGGTCAGCGCCGCCCTCGCCGAGTACACCAACGCCGATCTGCTCGTCTATGCGACGAGCGTCCCGGGTGTCTTCGACGCCGATCCCAACGAGAACCCCGACGCCGAGCGTTTCGAGGAGGTGACCGCGAGCGAACTGGTCGATACGATCGCCGACATCGAGATGAGTGCGGGTTCCTCGGCGCCCGTCGACCTGCTCGCGGCGAAGATCATCGAACGCTCCGGGATGCGTACCATCGTCCTCGACGGCACCGAACCCGAACGGATCGCGAGCGCGATCAGGTACGGCGATCACGAGGGAACCGACGTCGTCCCCGAGGGTGTGGGCGACGAACCCACCTACTGGGCCGAGGATGAGCGATAGCGTCGACGCGGACGCCGACCCGTACACGCTCCGTGACGAAGACGAGGACGGAACCGGGGAACGCGGGTTCGTCTTCTGGGCCGACGAGGTAGCCGACGAGGTGGAGGCCCGAAACCCCGACGAATCGATCGTCATCAAGGGGGGGATCTCCCCCTCCGGAGTGCCCCACATCGGCAACGTCAACGAGATCATGCGCGGGTACTTCGTCGCGGAGGTCCTCCGCGAGCGCGGTCACGAGGTCCGACAGGTCTTCACCGCCGACGACAAGGACCGACTCCGGGGGCTGCCCCGAAAGCTCGCGGATCTGGACGGTGACATCGTCGATCTGGGCGACGTGGATGCCGGGGCGCTCGGGCGCAACCTCGGCAAGCCCTACACCGCGATCCCCGACCCCTTCGGCTGTTGTGAATCGTACGGCGCGCACTTCTCGACGCTGATCGGGCGAAGCGCCGAGCTCCTAGGGGTGCCCATCGAGATCGAATCGAACACCGCGATGTACGCCGACGGGGAGTTCGAAGACTCGACGCGGTATCTGCTCGAACACCGCCAACGTGCCCGCGAAGTCCTCTCGGAGTATCAGGACGGCGTCGACGAGAACTACGTCCCGTTTCTCGCCGAGTGTTCAAACTGTGGGCACCTGACCGACCGGATCACGGGCGTGAACCTCGAATCGGACACGGTCGAGTACGAGTGCGTGGACGTCGAGGCCGGCGAGCAGGTCATCGAGGGCTGTGGCCACGAGGGAACCGCAACGGTCCGGGAGGGCAAGCTCCCGTGGCGCTTCGAGTGGGTCGCCCAGTGGCGCGCACTCGGGGTGGACTTCGAGCCGTTCGGCAAGGACCACGCCGAAGGCTCGTGGCCGAGCGGGGTCGATATCGCCCGAAACGTCTTCGAGTTCGAGCCGCCGGTGCCGATGGTTTACGAGTGGTTCACCCTCGACGGCGAGGCTTTCTCCTCGTCGGCGGGCAACGTCATGCTCGTCTCCGAAGTCTTAGAGCTGATCGAGCCCGAGGTGCTCAGGTACTTCTTCGCGAAGGACCCGGGCCGCGCGCGGGACTTCAACGTCGAGCGGATCGATCTTTTAGTTGATGAGTTCGACCGGCTCGAGCGGATCTACTTCGGGGAGGTCGAGGCCGACGAGCGCGAACAGCGGCGCGCCGAGCGGATCTACCCGTTCTGCGTCGACGAGGTACGCGAAGACCGGATTCGTCTGCCCTACACCTTCGCCGCCGTGCTGGGCATGACCGACGACCCCGACCTGCGCGAGGAGATCGCCCGCCACGAGGGTCACATCCCGAAGGATACCCCCGACTGGGCCGTCGAGGCAGCCCTCCAGCGCGTCGAACTGGCGCGAAACTGGGCGCGCGAGACCGGAAACGAGTACGACTACGACCTCAAGCGGACCGAACTCCCCGACGTCGCCGTCTCGGAGCGCACGGAGGAGGCACTCGAAGAGCTCGCCGATTTCGTCGAGGCGGGCCACACACCCGAGGAGATCCAGGGCGAGATCTACGAGGTCGCAAAGCGCAACGACGTCCCGATCGGGGAGTTCTTCGCCACGGGCTATCGCCTCTTTTTCGATCAGGACCAAGGTCCCAAGCTGGGTCAGTTCCTCGGCAAACTCGACCGGGAGTTCGTCCTCGCGCGGCTTCGCCGCGAGCGCTGAGCCGGGACAAAGCTTTTGTTTCGTGGTATTCTGTAGCACACATGAACGAGACGTTCGTGCGCCTGCTGTGTCCCGAGTGCGGGAAATCCTGGGAACGAAAACCCAAGGAGCTACCGACCCATACCGAGGGGTTCGCCTGCGACAGCTGCGAGGCCGAACGCCGGACCGCGGAGTTCGCCCGGACCGACCGGGATCTGGACGTTTTGAAACAGTTCCAGTAACGCCGGAACCAAACCCATTTGAGCGGGGCCACCTGAAAGAGGGTAATGAGTACGCTCACGTGGGTCCTCGTGGGTCTCGCGCTCTACTGGGCGATCCTGCTCTCGGCTCGCAGCCGGGGGCTGTTGCCCGAGTACGTCGGGACGCAGGGCCCGATCATCACCCTCCACACGAAACGCGGGCGGGTCCTTTTGGACACGCTCGCGCGCCCCAAACGGTTCTGGCGGGCCTTCAGCAACGTCGGCGTCGGGATCGCGCTCGTCGTGATGGCGCTGAGTTTCGTGTTCGTCCTCTTCGCCGCGGTGCAGGCGCTGTACTCCCCCGAAACGACCGCGAGCGCCGTCACCGAACCGAGAAACGTCGTGATTATTCCCGGCGTCAACGACTTCCTCCCGCTGTCGGCGGCCCCGCATATCATTGTCGGCATGCTCATCGCGCTGGTCGCCCACGAGGGCGCCCACGGACTGCTCTGTCGGGTCGAGGACATCGACATCGAGTCGATGGGTGTCGCGCTGCTCGCGATCATCCCGATGGGCGCGTTCGTCGAGCCGAACCAGGAGAGCCAGGAGAGAGCTGACCGCGGCGGCAAAACCCGGATGTTCGCCGCGGGCGTCACCGCGAACTTCCTCGTAACGGTCCTCGTCTTCGCGCTGCTGTTCGGCCCGGTCGCCGGCTCGATCGCGGTCGCGCCGGGCGCGGCGGTCGGCGGGGCGTTCCCCGGATCGCCGGCCGACCAGGCCGGCATCAGCGAGGGCGACCGCATCACCGCCGTCGGGGGCCAGTCGGTAGCCGACGAGGGCGAACTCACCGACGCGCTGGCAGAAGCCGACGGCCAGGTGGCGGTGACGCTCGCGGACGGCGACGACCAGCGCGAGGTCGCGGTCGAGCGCGAGGTGAGCGTCGTCGAAGCCGTCGAAAGTGGCCCCAGCGGGCTCGGAACCGGCGACTCGATCGCGACCGTCAACGGCGAGCCGGTGACGACCGAAACCGAGTTCCGCGAGGCGATCGGCGAGGAGCCCGTTGTGACCGTCGAGACGGGCGACGGCGAGGAACACACCTTCGCCGCGGGTGCGCTCTCAAGCGTCGTCGACGGGCCCGGTGCCGAGGCCGGAATGCCCGAGGGCGAGTCGGTCGTGATCACCGCGGTCGACGGCGAACGCGTCCTCGACAGTGGGGAGTTGACGGGCGTGCTTCAGGGCACCGAACCCGGCCAGACGGTCGAGATCGAGGCCGTCGTCGGCGGCGAGACCGAGACCTACAGCGTCGAACTCGGCGAACATCCCGACGGCTATGGACAGGTCGGGATCAACGTTCAGCCCGGTATCACCGGACTGGTGCTCGACGATCTGGGCATCCAGCCCTACCCCGCCGCGACGTACCTCGGCTTCGTGAGCGGCGAGGGTGGCGGCAACTTCATCGGCGCGATCACGCTCGCGCTGATCCTCCCCATTGCGGGCATCGGCGGGTTCGGCCTGCCCTTCAACTTCGCGGGCTTCACCGGCTTCGTGACGAACTTCTATGTCGTCGAGGGCGCGCTCGCGCCGCTCGGTAGTGGCGTCTTCCTGCTCGCGAACATGCTGTTTTGGACCGGCTGGATCAATCTCAACCTCGGCTTCTTCAACTGCATTCCGGCCTTCCCCCTCGACGGCGGGCATATCCTCCGGACCAGTACGGAGGCGATCGTCTCCCGACTTCCGATCGAGGGCAGCTACGAACTGACGAAGACGGTGACGGTCTCGGTGGGCGTGACGATGCTGATGGGGCTGTTGCTCATGATCTTCGGACAGGGGCTGCTCGCCTAACGCTCCTCCAACCCGTACCGTTCCGCGAACTCCTCGGGAGTTTCCGAGACTCGGTCGAATTCACCGAAATCGCGCTCGTAGTGGCGGATCACCTGTTCTGCGATCCACGCGCTGAACGTCTCGTCGAAGTTCCAGTGGCCCTCGGCGGCGGGGAGGTCGAACCGCTCGTCGGTCGCGAGCGCGACGTAGACGTGGTAAAACCCCAGGATCACGTCGGCGAACTCCTGGCCCGTTTCGGCGGTCGATTCGCGCTTCTTCTCCAGTTTTTCGTGACCCGACTCGGTGAGCGCGAAGTACTTGCGGTCAGGTTCGTCCTCGCGTTCGATCCGCTCGGCCCAGCCCTCCTCCTCGAACTTATAGAGAATGGGGTAGACCGATCCGTAGGAGGGTTCCCAGTGGCCGCCACTGATCTCGGTGATCTCCTTCAAGATCTCGTAGCCGTAGCGGGGCTTTTCGTCGAGGAGTTCGAGAACGAGATACGAGATGACCCCTTTCGGCGGCCCACTCTTTCGCATTGACCACTGTTCAGACGGGCGAGGTGAAAGCGTTTCGTTTCCGATACTCAACCCGTCAGGCTGCCGTACAGTCGTACCTGAGTGAGCGCGTTCGCGTCCGGCTGGTCGAACGCACCTACTCCGACGACGAGCAGAACGTCATCGTCCTCATCTACGCGACTTCCGGAAGGAGTGCGCCCTGCCGAGGTTTTCGGGACCCGGCCGCGAGGCGAAGGTCTGGCCTTCGGTCGATCCCGACAACCTCGGTCACGTAAGCGATCCCGAAACCCGCGAGGTCTACGCCGCCGAAGTCGAGCGTGTGCGTGACTGCCACGACCCCGACGATGCCGTGTAGAATGTAGAAAAGTCCTTCCGGCACGCCCCCCAACGCCCGATATGGAACGACGTGACCCGCCGAGAACCGAAGAGGGGCTGTACGTGCTACACGACCTCCGGCGCGTCGATTGGGATGCCTGGCGCGGGGCCGCCGAACGCGACCGCGAGGCCGCAATCGAGGACGGTGTCGCGTACCTCGAGGACCACGCCGCCGTCGAGGAGGGTGACACGGCGGTCTTCAGCGTCCTGGGCCACAAGGCCGATCTACTCGTCGTTCACCTCCGGCCCACGCTCGAAGCACTCGACCGGGCCGAACGCGAGTTTGAGGGCTGTGCGCTCGCGTCGTTCACTGACCGGGCGAGTTCCTATCTCTCGGTCGCGGAGGCGTCGGGCTACACCGAGGCCGCGGAGGACTACTTCGATCCCGACGCCGAGGCCGACCCCGGGCTGCAGCGCTACATGGACTCACGGCTCCATCCCGAACTCCCCGAGACGGAGTTCGTCAGCTTCTACCCGATGTCGAAACGCCGCGACCCCGAGTACAACTGGTACGACCTGCCCTTCGACGAGCGCCGGGAACTCATGGCCGCCCACGGCGACATCGGGCGCGAGTATGCGGGGAAGGTCACCCAGATCATCTCCGGCAGCGTCGGCTTCGATGACCACGAGTGGGGCGTCACCCTCTTCGCCGACGACATGACCGACATCAAACAGCTCCTCACCGAGATGCGCTTCGATCCCTCCTCCTCGAAGTACGCCGAGTTCGGGCGCTTTTACACGGGTCGGCGGTTCGCGCCCGCGCAGTTGGACGCGTTCCTCGCCGGCGAGTCGGTCTCGTTCGATGGGATCGACGAGAGCGGAGGCGAGGGGGCCGTCGACACCGAACTCGCCGAGGAGTTCGGCCGCCTCGGCGTCACCGTCGACATCCCCGAGGGCGCCCACGGTCTCGTGCTTCGCTCGGAGGTGGACGTCGAGACGGTCCGGGAGGAGGTCGACGGGCTGCGCGGGAACTTCGAACACTACGACAGTCACGTGTTGACGGAGGTCAAAGAGGACGAGGGGGAAGCGGCGATCGTCAGCGTCTGGGAGACCGAACGCGCCGCGGGTACGGCGCGCGGGTTCCTCGAAGAGCTACCGGGCGTCCACGAGGTGATCGCGGGCGCGCTCGCCGACGAGGACGTCGAGCCGGAGGAGACCGGCGAGGCCGAGGCTGACACCGACGACATCCGCGGCGAGCTCGCGGAGCTCGACATCTACGCGGGCAAGCCCCACGGCGAGGACGTCTACGCGATGGTGCTCTACTCCGAGGCCGACCCCGACGAGCTGGCCCCGGCGGTCGAGGACCTCTCCGACGGCTTCGACCGCTACGACACCCACGTCAAGACCGCGACTTATCAGGCGGAAGACGGGAGCCGCTCGGCCGTCGTCAGCATCTGGGGGACGGCCGACGCCGCCGACACCGCCGGCGGCTTCTTGGCCGACCTGCCCGGTATCGTCGCTCGTGCGGGAGAAGAATCGGGCTTCGGGACGATGGGGATGTTCTACACCGTCAAGCCCGACTACCAGGAGGACTTCGTCGAGAAATTCGGGGTCGTGGGCGGCCTGCTGGAGGACATGGACGGCCACCACGACACCGACCTGATGGTCAACGTCGCCGACGAGAACGACATGTTTATCGCCAGCCAGTGGCGCTCGAAGGAGGACGCGATGGGCTTCTTCCGCTCCGACGCCTTCCGTGATACCGTCCAGTGGGGTCGTGACGTCCTCGCGGACCGGCCCCGCCACGTCTTCCTCGCATGAGGAACTCGGAGCCGGCCGAGGGACACGCTGCTGGAGGGCTGCGGATTGCGATTCTGGCGGGGTTTCCCGTCGTCGTAGCGCTCCTGATCGGGCTACTGGGTGGAAACGCCCGCTCGGGGCTGGTGATCGGCGCGGGAATGGGGTTGGGGCTGGCACTCGCGGTCGTCATCTACGGGCGGCTCGCGGGCTGAACGCGGTCAGTGGCCCGCGAACAGGTAGCCCGCGACGCCGCCGAGCCCGAAGGCGAGCGTGAGCGCGATCCATTTTCCGGCCGAGCGGTCCCGCCGCCGGGCGTGAAGCAGGACGCCGACAGCCAGAACCGTGTGAAACCCGGCGGTCAGCACGAGGAACCGGCGCACGTCAGTCGGCGGGCTACTTGTCGATGCCCGCCTCACGGAGGTCCGTGCCGTCGACCGAGGATCGGAGACTGTCCATACCGTCGTCGCGCTCGATCCCGAAGTTCGTCGCGTAGAGCTCGGCAATGCGGTCGAGTTCCCCTTCGGAGAGCGGCGGGACTTCGCTCGTATCTGCCCACTCGTCGATGTCGGCGGTCGTGCGGAAGGTGGGCGTCACGCTCGCGACGGCGTCGTGGGCGAGGAGCCACTTGATCGAGGCCTGTCCCATCGTGCGTTCTCCCTCTCGTTCGAGGAAGCGAAGCGTTTCGAGCTTCTCCCAGCCCGTCTCGTACCACGCATCGGGGCGAAAGCCCCGATGATCGCCCTCTCCGAGTTCGGTCTCGGGGGTGACTTGCTCGTTGAGCAGCCCCGACGAATGGGGCACGCGGGGGATGAGGCTCGTCTCGGCGTCGAGCTCCTCGATGGTCTCGAGGAAATGGTTGCCGACCTCCTGTTCGAGGAGGTTCCAGACGAGCTGGACGGCGTCGAACCCCTCGGCGATGGCCGTATCGCCCTCGGCGAGCCATCCGATGGAGGGGCCGAGTGCGAGCCCGCGAGCGCGGATCCGACCCTCGTCTTCGAGCTCGTCGAGCACGTCGAGCACCTCGGGGGTGAGCTCCTCGGCGTCGGCGTTGTGGAGCTGGAGCACGTCGATGTAGTCGGTGTCGAGCCGATCGAGGCTCTTCTCGACGGCGTCGCGGAGGTAGTCGGGGTCCATCTCCTTCGGGAGTTCGCCGTGGCCGGCCTGGGGGTTGTTGTAGAAGTCGTAGCCGACCTTCGTGGCGATGGTCACCTCCTCGCGGCGGTCGGCGAAGGCCTCGCCAACCAGCTCCTCCGAGCGACCATGGCCGTAGACGTCGCCCGTGTCGAAGTAGGTGATCCCCTGTTCGAGGGCGTGTTCGAGCATCCCGATCGCGTCCTCGTCGGTCCGGTCGCCCCACCAATCGGTGCCGACGGTCCAGGCGCCGAAGCCGACCTCGCTGACCTCGACCTCCGAGTCGCCGAGCGTGCGGTAGTGCATACTCGAGGTATGGCACGGGGGATACTTAGCGGATGCGGACCGTTCCCGGAGCCCGGAAATCGGTCCCGAGCCCATGGCGACCGGACCACCCGCTCCCTTCCGCAACCGAACCCCATTTGAACGGTCCTGCCGAAACGAGCGGCATGACGAAACGTCACGTCTCGCTCCCCGAGGAGGCGGAAGAAGGGGTCGAGGCGTTCATCGCGGAGGTCGACGACCGGCTCGCCGGCGAGGAGGACACCTGCGAGGTCGTCCGCGACACCCTCGTGGACCTCTACGGGGATCGGGAGGCCTACGAGCGCTGGCAGGCCGGCGAGGAGGTCTCGCCCGCAGAACGGGTTCGCCTGCAGGGGTACGACCCGTGTAACGCCACCCTCGAAAGCGAGTACTACGCCGAGAAGGACGAGGCGAAGTTCAGACGCTCGAAACACCTCCAGTGGCTCTGGCGGCAGTTCGACGCCACACCGATGGCCGACAACGTCGAGTTCGCGCTTCGGTTCCGGCGGATGCTCGCGAGCCACCTCTTCGCCGACTGTGGCGAGGGCTGTCGCTTCTTCAAAGGGATCTCGGTTACGTACGGCCACAACATCACCGTCGGCGATAACACGGTGATCCACGACGGCGTCCACCTCGACGACCGCGGACGACTGGAGATCGGGGATCGGGCGTCGATCTCCGACGGCGCGCACCTCTACAGTCACGACCACGACGTCGTCGATCAGACCGAGGTGACGAACTTCCGGACCGTCGTCGAGGACGACGCGCGGGTGACCTACGACGCGATGGTCCGGGCGGGCTGCGTGGTGGGCGAGAACAGCATCGTCGGGGCGCGTGCGATCGTCCAGGGCGACGTCCCGGCCCACCACGTCGTCGTCGGCTCCCCCGCGAGAAGCGTGCGGATCAAACCGGGTTTCGAGGACCGGGCCGAACCGATCGGGGACGGTCTGACGAACCGACGGGACGACCGCGAGGTTCCCTACGAACTGCCGGACGAGCTTGAGCGCTTCGACGAGTTCGGTCGGGATTTCGGGACGACGGACGGGACTGGATAGGACACACTCGGGCGGGGTGAGCCGAAGGAGTGCGATCACTATGGGGCGAACGTGTCGTTGCCGGGACGCCGTGCGCTCGCGGAGGAACCGACCCGAGGTCGACTATCGACCGACGCGATCGCGCCTGCCGGTCGTACTTTTAAGCGTCTAGGTCGAGTAGCTCCGGGCGATGCAACCACAACAGTACGTGCCGCTCGCGGTTTCGACGGATAGCGAGGATCGACTGCCGGCGGGCGTGCGATCGGCGGTCGAGACGCTGCGGCCGATCGTCGTCAAACACGGCCGGATGGGGACGCTCTCGTTGCTCGCCGGCGGCTATACGGTCCTGAAGGGGCTCGCGTCGCTGCGCTCGAGCAAGGGGAAGGCCCTGCGCCAGATCGCCGTCGGGGCCGGCTGGATCGCCATCGGGCGCGCCCAGCAGCAGGCCTCGGACGCCGACGTCGAGGTCAGCGAGCCGTGGACGAGCGACGATGACGACGATCCCAAAAAGGAGGAGCCCGGCGTGATCGCCGAGGAGAACACCGAATCACCGCGGGACTTCGGCGACCCCGAGACGGGCGAGACGCCCGATGACGAGGCCCAGGGCGCCGGTGAGGACGCCGAGATCGCCGGCCCGACGGAG
Organism: Halalkalicoccus subterraneus; assembly: GCF_003697815.1. NCBI lineage: Archaea > Methanobacteriati > Methanobacteriota > Halobacteria > Halobacteriales > Halalkalicoccaceae > Halalkalicoccus > Halalkalicoccus subterraneus. Next base: position 24,369 of record NZ_RDQG01000051.1, read on the forward strand.
GGCGACGCGGTCCCCGAGACGGATAAGGAAGGTGGCTCCGAAGGGCATCCGGCCGACGACGTCGAAATGGTCGATACGGACACGGACGAGCTCAACGAAGGAAGCCTCCAGACAGACGAGCAGGAAGAGGAGGTCGCCGAGAACGACGACGAAGACGATACCGAGGAGTAGTCGTTACTCGCCGTTCTCGTCGTTACTCTCGTCGGTTTCGTCGTCTTCATCACCTTCGGCCGCGGTTCCGTCGCCCTCCTCGCGCAGTTTCTCGACGTCCTCGTAGTCCTTCGCCAGCAGGTGAAGCTGTTTGACCGGCGTGTAGTCGGCCATGCCGTCGGGTTTCTCGAACTCGACGATCCGGTAGTTCGGGGGGTAGTCCGCACCGGTGCGGCCGTCCCAGTGGATCTCCCAGCCCGCTTCGAGCAGTTCTTTGACGTCGTCCAGGGAATCGGGAGCTGACATAGCTACGAGGTAGTTACTAGAGGACCGTTATAATCGTTGGTGGCCGCTCGCCGGGGGGGGAACCCGGCGGAGACACCAGGCGACATCGCGCCCGGCAGAAGTGCGCTGGCCGGGAATTGAACCCGGGCTATGAGCTTGGGAAGCTCATGTCCTACCACTAGACCACCAGCGCGTTCGTCGCTTCGTTTCTCGCGCGCCGAGCCCCATTCCTGCACTCGGTGAGACACCAGCGCTCGATCGGAGGTAGCCGACCGCGTCACTTGAACGTAGCGCTTCGTTCCGGTGGACACGTATCCAGTTTTCCGGTCCTACAGATGGCTATTAGACGCTGGGGTCGCTACGGGTAGCCATGATCGACCTGCGATTCTCCGAGGAGGAACTCGACACCGTCCACGACCGGATCACCGGATTCATCGCCGACACGATCGACGAGGCGGGCGCCGACGGCGCGATCCTGGGGCTGTCGGGCGGGATCGACAGCACGCTGACCGCCTACTTGGCCGTCGACGCACTCGGCAAGGAGAACCTCCGCGGACTCGTCCTGCCCGGACAGGTGAGCAGCGAGGAGAACATGAGCGACGCCGAACGGGTCGCCCGTGATCTCGAAATCGAGTACGACGTGATCGAGATCGACCCGATCGTCGACACATTCGTCTCGACGGTACCGGAAGTCAAGGGCGATCACGTCGCTGTCGGCAACGCCCGCGCGCGGGTCCGGGCGGTACTCAACTACCTGCTGGCGAACCACGAGAACCGGATCGTGCTGGGGACCGGCAACCGCGCCGAAGCCGCGGTGGGCTACTTCACGAAGTACGGCGACGGCGCGGTCGACTGTCATCCCATCGGAAACCTCTACAAACAGCAGGTCCGCCAGCTCGCACGCCACGTCGGCGTCGCCGAGGACCTCGCGGCGAAGACCCCCACCGCCGAACTCTGGGAGGACCAGACCGACGAGGGCGAACTCGGGATCGATTACGACACCCTCGACGCGGTGCTCGCACTGCACATCGACGGGCCGCTGTCGACCTCGGCGACCAGTGAAGCCGTCGGCTGCGAGGAGCGCGTGGTCGAGGACGTCCGGACGCTCTACGAGCGAAGCGCCCACAAGCGTGCGGTGCCGCCCGCACCCGAGCGCTAGCGGGTTACGGGCGCTCGTATCGCCCGATCAGTTCGGCGAACGCGGTCGCCTCCGCCGTTTCCTGTTCCGTACTCGAAGAGACGTCCCGGAGCCGTTTCTTGGTCAGCGCGAGCGCGCGGTGATCGTTTTCGGCGACCTCGCGGGCGACCGTTTCCGGATCCTCGACGATCCGCGAGACCAGTCCCATTCGGAGGGCCTCCTCGGCGTCGATTACCCGACCGGAAAGCGAGAGGTCCGCCGCGTCGGCCCCACTGACAAGGCGGGGCAGACGGACGGTGCCGCCCCACGCGCCGAACAGGCCAAAACCGACGCCGGGCTCGCCGAAAGTCGCCTCAGGGGTTGCGATCCGCAGGTCGCAGGCCAGCGCCATTTCGAGGCCGCCGCCGCGGGCCGGGCCGTCGACCCCCGCGACCACGACGCTCTCGGCCCCTTCGATCGCGCGGGCGGTGCGCTGGCCCCGCTCGGCGAACGCCCGGCCGTCCTCCAGGTCGGCGACCACGTCCAGATCCGCGCCCGCACAGAACGCCGAGCCGGCCCCCGAGAGGTAGACGACGGGTTCGTCGGCCCCACGGACGGCGCGAGCCAGCGCGTCGAGGCCGTCGGGGGTGAGCGCGTTGCGCCGGTCGGGGCGGGCGAGCGTGACGTGGCAAACGTCGCCTTCGGAGCGAGTTTCGATCATGCAGACGGGTGGTTTCCAAAGGTCTTTGCCCCTTCCATCCCTACCGCAGTCAAATGGAACAGGCCGAGTTGGCTCGCGACGGCGTGCGGGAGGCCGTGGCCGACATCGAACCACCGCGGCTGGCCGAGCGCATCGACGCCATCCTCGCCGGCGCCTCCATGGCCCCCGGCGCGCTCGTCTGTCTGCTGGCCCAGCGGACCGATCCCGAGGCTGACCGGGAAGCGGTCGCAGAACGCGCCGCCGGGGTTCAGCTCATCTACGAGGGGCTTCGCCTCACCCGCCGGCTCGCCCAAGAGGAGCCGTGGGCCGACTCGGAGGAGCATACCGCCGCGAACCTCGACGTTCTCGCCGCCGACATCCTCGTTTCCCGGGGGTTCTACCTGCTCGCGACCACCGAGGCCGCAGCGACCGCCGTCGAGACCATCCGCGCCTTTGGCCGGGATCAGACCCACCGCCGCGAGCCCGACGCCGACCGGGAGGCGCTCGACAGTTCGCTCGAACGGGACGTGATCGCGCTGGCGGGCGTCGCCGGCGAGAGCGCCACTGACGGATCGCTCCCCGATACGCTGGGCGGGACCGTCGAGCGTCTCGCCGCACGGGCCGGCCGGCCGCTTGCGGACGCCGAGGAGCTGTTTTCCGGGACTGCTCTCATGGGAACCGACGGACAGGCCAAAGCGTCGGCGACCGACACCTAACCACACGAGGGGGCGCGGATGGAAACCCTTAAAAACGTTCCACGGGAAGGAAGCGATGCGCGCCTGGGTAGCTTAGCGGTAAAGCGCGTCCTTGGTAAGGACGAGAGCCCGGGTTCAAATCCCGGCCTAGGCTCTGCACGCAGCTTTTGCGCTGCGCTCCTTCGCTTCGCTCAGCCGCTGGGCAAAAGCTGCACCAAAAGCGCAAAAGACGACCATCGGAAGGCTTCTGCTATACCGCTCGTTTCCTTTCGATTACTTGCGGGCGTTCTCGTATCCCCACTGTGAGTTCGCCGACCCCGTCGGTGGACTCCAGACTGGATTCGCAGCGTTACCCACGCCCGGTTCGACGATCAACGTCCTTTCACACGACGGGTCAACGCATTAGTGCCGGAGTGATCGAAATGGAAGTATGCAAATCGGACTCAAAAGCCTGCTCAAGCGAATCCTCACGATGAAAGCGCTCCGAAAACTCCTGAAGAAGTTCCGAAGGTAAGCGACGTCGAGTCGTTCGGCCCGATGATCACCGTCCGGCATGAACGACGGTTTCAACCACGGTCCCGGTTCCGCGGCTCGCTACCGTGGGACCTCTCACCGAACCGGCCGCGAAACCGAACGGTCCGGGCCTGTACTGCTCATTCCGGCGCGTACTCCTCGTAGATCCGGTCCATCCGCGCGGCCATCACGAAATCGCTCGTGTGGAGGCCGTCAATCTTGTGTGTCCACATCTCGACCACCACTTCGCCCCACGAGAGGTGGAGGTCCGGGTGGTGCCACTCCTCCTCGGCGAGTTCGCCGATCTCGTAGGTGAACTCCAGGGCGTTCCGAAAGTCCTCGAACTCGTAGGCCCCTTCCAAATGGTGGTCCTCGACGACCGTCCAGACCTCGCCGTCGAGTTCCTCCAGATATTCGGCGTATTCGTCCTCGCTGAGCGAGTCGTCCTCAGAGGTACACGCCTCACACTCCTGATCCGCGAGTCGCTGTGCCATATCGTTCCTATTCCCCTCCCGACGCTTGTAGCTTCGCCCAGAGCCGTCGATCAGCTCAGCCGTTCCCACGGCGGGCGGGTCGTGCTGAGAGAGACGGTCACTCCTCGGAGTCGTCGTCGGAGGGCTCGGGCCAGGTCACGCCCTCCATGAACGGCACGCCCATGCGCTGGGCGGCGCGGGCGATCATGTGCGCGCCCGTCGGCACGGTCAGAAAGAGGAAGAAGATCCCGAGCAGTGACGTGAGCCCGGCGTTTCCGGGTCCGAATTCGACGAACGCCGCGAAGAAGATCGCGGCCGTGCCGAGCGTCGTCGGCTTGCTGGTGGCGTGCATCCGGTTGTAGACGTTCGGGAATCGGAGCAGTCCGATCGTTCCGACCGTCAGGAAGAAACACCCGACGACGATCAGCGCGACGATCAGGACGGAGTGGAGCGTGGCGAGCGTCATTCGATCACCTCCCCTTCGGTGACGAACTTCGCGACGCTGACGGTCGTGATGAAGCCGATGATCGCGAGCACGAGCGCGCCCGTAACGAAGAGGCTACGCCCGGTTAGCAGCGCGAACAGCACCGCGATCGCGACGACGTTGGTGACGATCGCGTCGATGGCGACCACGCGGTCGGGCACCGTCGGCCCGGCGATCGCGCGGTAGGCACAGAGAACGCACAGCGCCGCGACCACAACCAGCCCGGCGCGAACCGTGAGGGTCACGAACGCGGGGTCGGCACCCTCAGTCACCATCGGAGCCACCCCCGTCGACGACGATCTCCGGAGCCGGCGAGCCCGGATCGAGCTCCTCGTCGAAGATCAACAGCGCGTAGTCCTCCCAGCGCCGGATCGTCCCGACGACCGACTCCGGATCGCGCCCGTCGATCACGTGGACGTACAGCGCGTTGCTGGCCTCGTCGTAGTCCTGGGTGACGGTCCCGGGCGTGATGGTGATGGTGTTCGCGATGGTCGTGACCCCGAAGTCCCCCTGCACACGAAGCGGGATCAGGATGACCTCGGGGTGGATTGTCGAGCCCGGCGCGAGCACGCGGTAGGCGACGTCGAGGTTGGCGACCACGACCTCCCGAGTGAACGTGATCAGGTACAGCCCGACGTAGGGGACCGCGGTCACCAGCCGTCCGAGGGCGATCCGGTCGTCGTACAGCCGCCGGAAGAGGTAGGCGATCGGGAGCCCGACGACGACGCCCGTCAGGAACTGCCCGAAGACTCCCACAGGGGTCGTCTGGGCGTCGCGGGCGAATACGAACATCACGCCGAGGCCGACGCCGACGACGAGCCAGGTTCGGGCCTTCATGCGCCTCCACCCCCGGTCAGGTCGACGGCATCGATATACGCCCCCCGATCGGTCGCGGCCGTCGCGGCCGCGTCGGCGAAGCGATAGACCGGGTCGAACCCGATGCCGACCGCGACGAGCGCGACCGCGAAGGCGACCAACACGGTCAACTGTACGGGGTCGGGGCTCGAAGCGTCGACCACCGCCGAGGGATCGCCCCAGAACGCGCGGTTCCACACCCGCGTCGTGTAGGCGATGGTCAGGCCCGTCCCGCCGATCAACAGCACTAATCCGGGGACTGCCCCCGCCCGCACCGCGACGTCGAACACCAGCAGCTTGCCGAAAAAGCCCGACAGCGGCGGGATTCCCACGAGCGCGAGCGCACAGACGAACACCACGCCCGCGAGGACCGGCGACCGTCCAGCAAGCCCGCCCAGATCCCCGAGTCGGCTGGTTCCGACGGCGTCACGGACCGTGCCGGCCGCGAGGAACAGCGCCGCCTTCGCGAGCGCGTGGTTGAGCGCGTAGACCAGCGCCGCAAGCACCGCGAACCGGCGGATCGCGGGCGTCGTGGCCGCCGCCCCGATCGCCAGCGGGATCGCGATAAAGCCGAGCTGGCTGATCGAGGAGTAGGCGAAGACTCCCTCAAGGGAGTCGGCGTCGAGCGCGCCGAGCGCGCCGACGACGACGCTCGCTACCGCCATGCAGAACAGGACGGGCCCGTAGAACGCGAGGAGGGACTCCCCGCTCACGCCGGGGATCGAAACCGAGAGCTCGGCGGCCCCGAAGACCGTGAAGTAGAGCCGGACGATCGCGTAGAAGCCGACCTTCTTGGTCACGCCGGCGAACAGCGCCGTCACGGGCAGGGGGGCAGCGCGGTAGGCCGAAGGCACCCAGAACTGGAACGGGACCAGCCCGCCCTTGAGCGCGAACACCGCAAACAGCAGCGCCGAGAGACCCACCACGGCGTCGGTTTCGATCCCGGCGGCGGCCGGATCGGCGAGCCGAGTCGCCATATCGGCCATGTTGAGCGTGCCCGTGACCGCATAGAGCCCGCCGATCGCGAGCAACATGACCGCGCTGCCGATCAGGTTGAGCGAGACGTACCGGAGCGCGGCGCGGGTGTGTTCGGCCCGGCCGTAGAAGGCGACGAAGGCGTAGCTCGCCATCAGCATCACCTCGAACCAGACGAAGAGGTTGAACAGGTCGCCCGTGAGGAAGGCACCGGTGACGCCGAGCAGTAGGGCGTGAAACAGCGGGTGATAGAACACGCGCTGTTCGTCGGGGGGCATGTAGCTCACCGAGAAGACGAGCGCCCCGACGCCGACGACGGCCGCCATCGTGAGCATGAACGCCGAGAGGGCGTCGGCGACGAGGGTGATCCCGAACGGGGCGGGCCAGCCCCCAAGTTGGTAGGTCGCGGGGCTCGCACCCGGCGAGAGCGCGACCCGCCAGGCGATCGCCCCGATCGTCCCCGCGTACGCGAGCACGCCAGCGAGGCTTAGGACGATCTGGACGCCCAGCCGACGGCGGGTTCCGAGCGTCGCGACGATGCTGAGCAGCGCGACGAGCATCGGCGCGATGACGAACGGGTCGGTCATGGCTCACCCCCGATCTCCAAGAGATCCAGCGTGTGGTGCTCCTGGTAGACGCGGTAGGTCAACACGAGTGCGAAAGCGGTCATGGCGAAGCTGATGACGATGGCCGTCAGGACGAGCGCCTGGACGAGCGGGTCGGTGGTCTGGGGGACGTGCTCGCCGTGGCCGGCCAGCACGGGAACGGCGTCGCCCGAGGGCTCGACGATGCCACCCATCGTCATGAGGTAGACGTTCGCGGCCTGGCTGAGCACCGTCAGCCCCCAGACGACGTGCAGGACGTCCCGGCGAAGCAACAGGAAGGTGCCGGCGGCAAAGAGCGTTCCCACCACGGCCGCGAGGACGAACGCGGTCATTCGGCACCCACCACCGAGAGGACCGTGAGGAAGCCGCCGACGACGACGAGGAACACGCCGAGGTCGAACACGACCGCACTCGCGATCTCGACCTCGCCGTAGATCGGGACGTCGTGGAGGATCACGTACGTCTGTGAGAGGAAGGGCAGATCGAACAACAGCGGGACGAGCCCGCCGCCGATTGCGATCACCAGCCCGAGCAGGAAGGCCCGGCGGTAGAGGACGACGATCGGGTCGTCAAGGACGTCCGCGACGGGCTCCAGATCATGTCCCAGCACGCGCGGGAAGTCGAGCCCGTAGGAGATGTAGACCAGCGCGAACGCGGTCGTGGCGAGCACGCCCCCGATGAACCCGCCGCCGGGCAGGTTGTGACCTTGGAGGAACAGCGAAACCGCGACGACGAGGATGAGCGGGACGACCACCCGCGCGGTCGTCCGCATGATGACCGTCGTCACGCAGTGTCACCCCTGTCGCGCCTGCTCATGAGCGCGAGCACCCCGATGGCGGCGAGCGCGACCACCGTGATCTCGCCGAGGGTGTCGAACCCGCGGAAATCGACGAGAATCACGTTGACGATGTTGGTCCCGCCGCCCTCGGGGACCGCCTGTTCGGCGAAGTAGCGCGCGATCGAGTCACCACCCCCTGGCGGCGAGCGCGTCGTCAGCAAGACGGTGAGAAAGACCGTCGCGCCGACGCCGACCGAGAGCAGCCCGTCGCGGACGGCCCGACCCGAATCGAGGTCGCCGTAGAACTCGGGGAGCTCCTCGACGACCAGCAGGAAGACGAGCAACAACAGCGTCTCGACGACGAGCTGGGTCAACGCGAGGTCCGGGGCGCTCGCGAGGATGTAGAAGACGGCGATCATCACCCCGAGGACCGAGAGGGTGAGCACGCCGGCGATGTGCGAGGGCGCACGCGTCACCGCGAGGGCGACCGACACCGCGACGACCAGCACGAGGATCGTCGGCAGCGACACCCCGAGCCCGTCGTAGGCCGGCAGCGAGACGCGCGTCGCGGCGTAACCCGCGAGCGCGAGCGCGCTCGTCGCACCCAGCACCCACGTCACGGCCGTCCGTAACCGCCCGTTTTGGATCGCGGGTATCGACCGGGCGCTCGCGGATTCCAGACCAGCCAGCCCGGCGTCGTACCACCAGTTCGCGCGGACCGGCCCGGCCGCGGTGAGCGCCCGGACGCCGTCACGGATCCGATCGTAGAACGGGTAGGCGGCCAGCCCGGCGAGGATCGTGATGATCGACATCGCGACCGGCGGGGTGAGCGAGCTCGGGAGCCCGGCGTGCATCTCGTGAGCCTCCAGTGCGGTCGGCTCGACCGCCCATCCGACGAAGCTATCGACCGCGAACTGGGGAGCGATGCCGACGACGGCCGCGACGGCCACGAGGACGGCGGGCGGGACCAGCAACGTCGCGGGCGGGTGGTGGATCGAGCCCAACTCGTCGGGGCGCGTTCCGAAGAAGAGCGCGAGGAATCGAAGCGAGTACAACACGGTGAAGACGCTCGCGAACACCGCGAGGACGGGGTAGAGCCACGCCAGACCGCCGGCGGTGTGGGCGACCTCGTAGGCCGCCTCGAACAGCAACTCCTTCGAGTAAAATCCGTTGAAGGGGGGAAAGCCGGCCATGCCGAGCGCCGCGACGGCGGTGAGGAGCGCCGTCACGGGGAGGTCGCGCCGGAGCCCACCCAACTCGTCGATCCGGCGGGTGCCGGCCTCGTGGGCGATGATCCCCGCGATCAGGAACAGCGGCGCTTTGAACAGGGCGTGGTTCAGCAGGTGAAAGACGCCGGCTTCGGCACCATAGGGTACGGTGAACCCGAACGCCGCGACCATCAACCCGAGGTGGCTCGCCGTCGAGTACGCGAGCAGTTCCTTGATGTCCGTCGAGGCCACCGCCAGTATAGCGGTGACCGCCATCGTCGCGAGACCGAGGGTTGCGAACAACAGCATCCACTCGGGACTCTCCAAGAGCGGCCTGAGCCGTCCGATGAAGTAGACACCGACTTTCACCATCGTCGCCGAGTGAAGAAACGCCGAGACGGGCGTGGGCGCCTCCATGGCGTTGGGCAGCCAGAAGTGGAGGGGTATCTGTGCGGATTTGGAGGCCGCCCCGACCGCGAGCAAGAACAGCGCGGGGACGAACAGACCCGCATCCCGAAGCGCCGCACGCATCGCAGCGGGCTGTTCGAGCATCGCCACCAGCGAGAACGTCTCCGTTCCGAGCGCGCTGCCGGAGGCGACGAACAGCGCGAGAAAGCCCACGAGGACGAACAGCCCGCCCCCGACCGTGACGATCATCGCCATCCGGGCGGCATACCGCGAGTCGGCCTCGCCGGTGTGGTGGCCGATCAGCAGGAACGAGCAGACGCTCGTGAGCTCCCAGAACAGAAAGAGCGCGATCAGATCGGCCGACAGCGCCACTCCGAGGATCGACCCCATGAAGGCGAGCAACGCCGCGTAGTACCGCACCAGTCCCTCCTCGCCGTACATATATCCCACCGAGTAGGTGAACACCAGCGCGCCGATCCCGCTCGCGAGCAGGGCAAACAGCAGCGCCCAGCCGTCGACGTGAAATCGAAGCGAGACCTCCAAGGCGGGGATCCACGGGATCGAAACGGTCGCCTCCGAGCCGATCTGGGTGGCTAGCATCCCGAAACACGCGAGCGCGACAGCCGCCCCGACGTAGCCGGTTCGCTCGCCGACCGCCCGGTGGACCGCCGGAACCAACACGGCGACGGCGAACGGCAGACAGACGGCGAGAACCGTCACCTCCGGGCCGACGGGCGAAACCATATACTCACACTGATCGAGGACGCTCCTTAGCTATTGTCCATTCGTTCGAAACCGACCGGCCAACGCGGCGGCACTTCCATCCGCGGATCTCCCGATCTCCGCGGGCGGAGAGACGGTCCGAACGCGTCCGCCATCGACGTAACAGGCCATCTTGAATCAAGGCGAGCAATACGAGCATATAACCCGCTGGCGGCGAACGGTCGCGTATGCGGACCGAACACACCCTCCGCGCCGCCGACGCGCGGGACCTCGCGCTCGCCGAGGGGTCGGTCGATCTCGTCGTCACCTCGCCGCCGTACCCGATGATCGAGATGTGGGACGAGGCGTTTTCGAGCCTCGACCCCGAGGTCGAAGCCGCGCTCAACGCCGAGGAGGACGACCGGGCGTTCGAGCTGATGCACGGGGTGCTCGATTCGGTGTGGGACCGGCTCGAGTGTGTCCTCCGGGAGGGGGGGATCGCCTGCATCAACGTCGGCGACGCGACCCGCACGGTCGAGAACACGTTCCAGACCTACCCGAACCACGTCCGGATCACCGAGGCGTTTCGCGAGCGAGGGTTCGTCTCCCTGCCGGGCATCCTCTGGCGAAAGCCGACCAACAGCGCCGCGAAGTTCATGGGCTCGGGGATGGTGCCGACCAACGCCTACCCCACCCTCGAACACGAGCACATACTGGTCTTTCGCAAGGGCGGTCCCCGACGGTTCGAGCCCCACTCGGAGGCGCGCTACGAGAGCGCGTACTTCTGGGAGGAGCGAAACCGCTGGTTTTCGGACCTCTGGTCCGACGTAAGAGGGGTCGACCAGCGCCTCGACAGCGAGACCCGCGAGCGCTCGGGGGCGTTCCCGTTCGAACTACCCTACCGGCTCATCAACATGTTCTCGGTCCACTGCGATACGGTCTGTGATCCGTTCTGGGGGACCGGAACGACGACGCTCGCGGCGATGGTCGCCGGCCGGAACTCCGTGGGCTACGAACTCGATCCCGAACTGATCGGGCGGTTCGACGACCGAATCGAAGATCTGTCCACCTTCTCCCAGGAGGTGCTCGAAGGCCGACTCGCGGCTCACCGCGAGTTCGTCGAGCGGGTCGGGGCCGACGATCTCTCCTACGACGCCACCCACTACGACTTCCCCGTACGGACGAAACAGGAACGGGAGATCAGGCTGTACAGCGTCGAAGGAGTCGGAGAACGCGGGGAAACCGACGACAACGGTTCGGGCTATCGGGTCGAGTACCGCCCGTTCGAGGGAAGCGAGTGACCAGCGGGTCGATGGCGATGAGGGGCTAACGTTTTTCTAGCGGGTGAGCATAGGGAGTGCATGAAGTTCGTTATCGTTGGGTACGGTCGGGTCGGAATGCGGACCGCACGGATCCTCGACGAGGAGGGCCACGAGGTCGTGATCGTCGACAACGACCCGGACAAGGTCAAGCGGGCCAAAAACGCGGGATTCGAGGCGGTCGAGGGCGACGGCAGCGACGAGGGGATCCTCGAAGCCGTCGGAATCGAGGACGCCGACGCGGTCGGGGGGCTGACCGGCGACCTCAACACCAACTTCGCGACGTGTACCATCGGCAACCATCACGACTGTCGGACCGTCATGCGGATCGATAACGACTACCGCGAGGACGTCTACAAGCAGTACGCCGACGACGTCGACGAGATCGTCTACCCCGAACGCCTCGGCGCCGCGGGGGCAAAGACGGCGCTGTTGGGTGGGGATTTCAACCTCGTTACCGACCTCACCGAACGGCTGCAGCTCGTCACGATAACGGTCCGCGAGGGATCGCCCGCGCTCGGCCAGCGTGTCACTGAGGTCGACCTCCCCGATAGCGCACGGATCTACGCACACGGAGCGAACCACGAGGCGATGACGATCCCTCTTCCACGGACGACGATCGAAACGGGCGACCGGGTCGCCGTCATCGTCGAACAGGAGGGAGTCGAAGGGGTCAGGACGGCGCTTCTCGGAACCGAGGAACAGGTGGGCGCGTGACGTGTGGGTGGGATCGATCTCGCGCCCTATCAACTGATCCGACTCGATGGCCAATAAATCTATGTCAGACGACCGAATGACGCGGTTCAGCTGGGCGGAGCTGTTCGAGCGCGCCCCGAACGGGACGGACGAAGAGACGATCCAGAAGCGACTCGCGGAGCTTCGCGAATGAGCGAGCCCGATCCGACGCGAATCATCGCCGACGCGGACGTGCTCGCGGCGGATCTGCTCGCGGGTGGGTCGGCCCGCGAGGCGATGGACCGCGTCAGGAGCCACTCGTGGCTCACCCTCGTCGCCACCGAACCGCTGTTCGACGACGCCCAACGGATCATCGCGGAACTCGCCGACGCGGACCTCGCGCTCGCGTGGCGGACGACGATCGAAACCCTTGCACAGGTAGTCGACCAGCCGCCGGACGATCACCCCGCGCTCGCGGCCGCCTATCGGGGCGACGCCGCACAGGTGCTCTCGTTCGACGAGGCGCTCGCGAGCGCCGAGACGGGAGCGAAACTCAGACCGCACGTCGCGACGAGCGTCCGCTCGCCCGACGCCTTCCTCACCGTCTTCGACCCCGAACGGCTCTACCCGGCCGTCGAAGACGGATCCTACCCCGGTCCCGACCGGGACCCACGATTTTAGCCACAACGCATATATATTCGTATATTTATTCAAATATTATGATATCGAATATATCCGGGGTCGACTCCCGAACGCTCGCGGTCAGTGGTGCATTCGTGCTCATCGCGACAGTCGTCATCCTCTCGATCGGAATCGACGGGAGTCAGTCAATCGGGTACGCCGGACCCCCGATCGCCGCGAGCGGGGTTCTGATCGCAGTGTTCGCGCTGTTGGGTTTCGACTGAGCGAGCTACCGCTCTGCCAGCCAGTCGCCGAACGCCGCGAGCGCGCGCCCCCGGTGGGAGACGGCGTTTTTCTCCTCGACGTCCATCTCCGCGAACGTCTGTCCGCGGTGTTCGAAGATGGGATCGTAGCCGAAGCCGCCCGACCCCCGCGGCGGGACGATCCGACCGCGCACCGCACCCTCGAACGTTTCGACCCCCCCACTATCGACGTAGGCGACGACCGACCGGAACCGCGCCCGGTCGTTTTCTTCGCGGGCGGCGAGGGCCTGGACGCGCTCGATGCCGAGTTTCTCGTCGACGTACGAGGAATAAGGTCCCGGAAAGCCGTCGAATGCGTCGATGAACAGCCCCGAATCGTCGACGAAGACCGGCTCGCTGATCTCGCGGTAGGCGTCGCGTGCGCCCGCGGCAGCGATCTCCGCCAAACTATCGGACTGGATCTCCGGGTAGTCGTACTCGATCCGCTCGACCTCCTCGGGGAGGTACTGGGCGGCCTCGCGGGCCTTGCCGGCGTTGCTCGTCACGAACCGTAGCATACCGAAACCGGAGCGGCGAAAACGGAAAGCCGCGTCGATCAGTCGTCGACGATGACCTCGACCGGCTCCTCCTCGTCGGCCTCCTCGGGCTCTTCGGTACCGCTTCGCTCGTTGTAGAGCAGGACCGCGGCCACGAGCAGTACGATCCACGAGCGCCAGCTCGCGAGGTTCAGCGTGTAGCCGACGCCGAACGGCTTCTCGACGAGCATCCCTTTGCCCGGCTGCCAGTACGCCGACAGCAGGCGCCCGACGCTCGGTCGTTCGAAGTTGTACGGCATGCCGAACAACGTTCCGAAGTCTTCTTTCTCGGCCATACCTCCCCTGAGGTCCGCCCGCATTATAAAGCCTCAGGACTACCGGTAGCGTCCCCGACCCTCGATCTCGCGGAGCTGATCGAGAACCGCGGGATCACCGGCCTCGCGGTAGCCGGCCTCGAACGCCTCCCGGCAGGCCTCGAAGTCGGTGGCCGTCCCCGAGAGCGCCCGCTCGAAGACGTGTACGTCCATCGCGTGGTCCTCGAGTTCGTCGGTGTGATAGCCCAGCCCGAAATCGATGCAGTAGAGGCGATCCTCCGAGAGACGGGCGTTTCGCGGCGTCGGATCCCCGTGGACGATCCCGTTTCGGTGTAGCGTCGCGAGGTGAGTGCCGAGCTCGCGAACCCGCTCGGGGGCGAGGTCGGCGCTCAGGTCCGCCCGTCCCACGTGTTCGAGGACTAGCGTTCCCTCGCGGAGGTCGACGTCCCGGACGACCGGCGTCGGAACCCCCGCGCGCCGGGCGAGGCTCGTCAGGCGGGCCTCGCTCGCAGTGCGCTCGTGACGCAAGCGCGCGTCGAGCGTGGGGTGGCGATACGCCCTCGCATGCCGGCGTTTTCGGACGACGTCGCCGAGTTCCACGGTCGCCTCCGCACCCGCGACGTCCGACCCGGTCTCTACCCGCTTCGAAACCGATTCCCCGCCGCGCCAGGTCACCTCGACCTGATCGGGTCGGAAGTCCGAGTCGACTCGCGACTCCTCGATCGCGAGGGTGTCGCCCGCCGCGGCCATTTCGGCACCGAGCACGGCGATCATGCCCGCGTTGTCCCGCAGGAATCGCGGTTCGGGCGCGTAGAAGGACGCGTCCCGTGCCTCGCACATCGTTTCGAGCATCCCGCGTAGCCGGGCGTTCTGCCCGACCCCACCTCCCAAAACGAGTTCGTCGCTACCAGTAAGGGAAAGTGCGCGCTCGCTCACCTCGGTCAGCATCGAAAAGACGTTCTCCTGAAGGGCGAAACAGACGTCCTCGATTCGCTCGCCGGAATCGACGGCGTCCTTCGCGGCGCTCATGATCCCCGAAAACGAGAAGTCCATCCCCTTGACGACGTATGGCAGGTCGACGTACTCGCCGTTTTTCGCACGGTCCTCGACCTTCGGCCCGCCCGGATGGCCCCAGTCGAGGTGACGTGCGAACTTGTCCAGCGCGTTGCCCACGCCCGTGTCCATCGTCTCGCCGAGCACCTGATACCGGCCGTTGTGATAGCCCAATACGTGGGCGTTCGCGCCACTCGCGTTCAGACAGACCGGGTTCGCGAACCCCGAGCGATGCCGGCCGATCTCGAGGTGCGCGACCATGTGATTGACGCCGACCAGCGGCACGTCGAGGGATTGGGCGAGCGCCCGGGCGGCGCTGGCGACGATCCGTAGACAGGGACCCAGTCCGGGCCCCCGCGAGAAGGCGACCGCGTCGACCGACTCGGCCTCCGAGAGCGCCCACTCGATTACCTGGGGAATCGCCTCGCTCATGTGTTCTGCGGCCTCGCGAGGGTGAATACCGCCGCTGTCGGGCTGGTAGGGATCGGACTCGATGAAGACCTCGTCGGTTGCGGAATCGAAGTACGCGGCGCTCGCGGCCCATGCGGTGCCTTCGATCCCGAGAACGCGCATCGTCTCGCGCTACCGGACTACTGCCACTCGGTGTAGCTACAGCGCCCGCAGTGCATGCGGTCGCCGTAGTCCCCGAGGAACGAGTCGCCACAGCGAGGACACTGTTCGCGATCCGTCGAGCCGTCCTCGGCGTAGAGTTCGTGTCGGGCCATTATGCCTCCTCACCCTCATCGGCGCCCTCGCCGTCGGCCTCGCCGGCGCTGATCTTGTTGCGCTCGAGCATGTGTTCCTGCTCGACGTCGCGCGCGAAGTCGGGGCTCTCGTAGACCTTCGCGTAGCCGACGGTCGTCCGCATCCCGAACTTCGTGTTCATCTCGCGGATGACGACCTCTTCTGCGTCCTTGTTGAGCTTCGCCGCGAGGCTATCCCTGACGGAGAGACGCTCGGGGGTGGCCTCGTCGTGGGTGATCTCGAAGGTGACGTCCGTGCGGTGCAACATCGGGTTTTCCTCCTCGGAAACGATTGAGATGTCCATGATACTCAGTTGCCTGTACTTCTCCCTGAAGCGGGTAAAAGGATTTCGACCCGCACGCACGTTTTTCGTTGTCGAGTGTCCTCGTGCGGCCGAAGCCCGCACTGCGGGCACCACTCCTTGCTCACGGCGGCGAAGCCGCCGTTCGCATGGTCCGCGGGATCTTCAGTCCCACACTACTCGCAAAAACCTGTCTGGCGGGACCGGAGGTCCCGCTGACGCTACTGAGCTTTGCTCAGTAAGCGCACTAAAAAACCGAGCGAGCAAAGCACGCTCGGTCAGCACAGCCTACGTCCCCGCCAGTTCGTCGATCCCCTCAAGACCCGCGTCGGTGATCCGGAACTGGGCGCTCTCGCCGGCGGGTTTCGAGCGGTGTTTTTCGAGGGTGGCTCGGCGCTTTCCCCCCCGAAACCGGTCGATTCTCACCACTGTGCCGGTCCAGTGTTCGAGCGTGTTACCTCCAAGCGGACGGGTCATGTCCGAGTCGGGATCCGAGAAGACCTGATTGGTGATCACGACCGCCAGATCGTGCTTTCGCGCGAGCGCGAGTAGATGAGTTACCTGGCGGGCGACCGAGCGAAGCGCGTCGCCCTCGCGTTCGTCCTCGGTTCGCTGGAGCCGATAGAACCCCGTTGCGCTGTCGAGGACGATCAGCGACACCTCCCCGGCGAGGTCCTCGACGTCCCGCACCGCCTCCTCCTGTTCCTCGAACGTGTGGGCCTCGCTGACGACGATCCGCGAGGAGAGGGATTCGATGGGCTCGTCCCCGCGGGCGGAAAGGAGCTGCTCGAATCGATCGGGCGAGAGCCCCTCGGTGTCGATGTAGGCGACCCGTTCGCCGGCCGCAGCGCACTCGACGGCGGCACACAGCCCGAAGTTCGTCTTGCCGGCGGCGGGCGGGCCGTACACCTGCGTGACGGTCCCGCGCTCGATCCCGCCGCCCAGCAGGTCGTCGATCGGGGAACAACCGACGGGGATGGCGTCGTTCACGCGGGGAATCGGGTCGACGGGGGCAAAAACGCCCCGGTCCGCGAAAGGGTTTAGCGCTCGCCGGGCGAACCCCGGTCGTGATCGTCGTCGCCACCGAGGACTTCGAGGTGTACCACGGCGTCGTGGGCGAACTCCGCGAGCGGGGAGTCGAGTTCACGACGATCGAACCCGGCGAGGAGCTCCCCGAACACACCCGGGTCGCGATCACCGGGCGAGGCGAGCCGCCAATTGAGGGCATCGAGCGCGTCGAGGCGAACCCCGAGGACCCCCGGGAGGCGGTCGAAGCCGCGCTGTCGATCCTCCGGGGCGGTGACGGCCGGACGGTGATCGGCGTCGATCCCGGCGATCGACCGGGGATCGTGGTCTGCTCGGGCGAGACGATCGTCGCGGCCTTTCAGGTGCCGCTGGCGGACGCCCCGGCAATCGTCCGCGAGGAAGTACGCGAGGGGGTCGATCCCCTGGTCCGGATCGGCGACGGCGCACGCCTACAAGGTGCGACGATCGTCAACGCCCTCGAGGACGTCCGGGTGGAACTGGTCGACGAAACGGGGACGACCCCCTCGCTTGGCACCGGCGCACGGGGCATGGGCGACGTGCTCGCGGCGGTCAACATCGCACGGTTGGACGGAGAGGCGATCGAAAGCCGCGAGATCGAACCGACCGACGGGGAGCTGACGACGATCAAGCGGCGCTCCCGGGAGCGCTCACCGGAGAACCGCGAGATCGACGAGGGACTAGCGAGGCGAGTCGCTCATGGCGAACTCACCGTCGAGGAAGCCCTAGAAGAACACCGCGAGCGGTAGTCTAACGGCCGCAATCAGGACAATCGAGCAGGCCCTGAACGTTGATCGCACGCTCGCCGCAGTCGGGGCAGGCGGCGCTCTCGAAACGGGTTGGTTCGGCCGGGGTCGATTCCGCGTTCGTCTTCGGAGCAGTGAGTGTCTGCGTCATTATCGGATGCTAACCGTGTCCGTCGTATAACCGTACCCCTGATATTGATTTGAAGATAATATGAGTATAGTTCCGTATTATGGTTAGAGCTCGCGCCACGCAGACTCGGCGCGGGCCATCACCTCCCGGATCGTCGCACCCGTCTCGCGGGCGACGGCTGCCGCGTCGTCGTACTCCGGGCTAGCGTCGTAAACCTCTCCAGAGTCGTCGCTCGCGATCTTGATCGCGATCCCGTAGTCCTCACCGTCGACCGCGATGGAGACGGTCTCGATCTCGCGGCCCGCGACCCAGCGGTGCGTGGCGGGCGTCGCGCGCACCCCCAGCGTCCCGGTCTCCGCCGCGAGTTTCCGGGCGACCGCTCGGGCGTCCTCCGGGCGACAGATCACCTTCACGAGGTGGCCGGGCCGGGACTTCTTCATCGTCGCCGGCAGGACGGTCACGTCACGAGCACCCGCCCCCGCGAGGGTGTCTTGGAGTCCGCCGAGGATCTCAGGGGGGATGTCGTCGACGTTGGTCTCGAGGACCGTGATCCCCTCGTGGCTGGCGTGGTTCCCGTGGGCGTCTCCGACGATCGCGCGCAGGACGTTCGGGTGCCCGTCCAGATCTCTGTCGCCGGCACCGTAGCCCGAACCCTCGACGCGCAGGTCGGGAAGCGTTTCGCATCCCTCGGCGACGACCGCGAGGATCGCGGCGCCGGTCGGGGTCAGCAGTTCGGCCTCGACGGGACCGCCGCGGATCGACCAGTCCGCTTTTTCGGCGACCTTCACGACCGCGGGACCCGGCACCGGGTAGGTGCCGTGGCTCATCTCTACCACACCGCCGCCGGCCGACAGCGGCGTCGTGACCACTCGATCCGGATCGAGATCCGCGAGGAGGAGAACGGCGCCGACCACGTCCGCAATGGCGTCGTCCGCCCCCACCTCGTGGAAGTGGATCGAGTCGAGGTCTGCGCCGTGGACGCTGGCTTCCGCCTCCCCGAGGGTCTCGAAGATCGCGAGCGCGTCGGCCTCGACCTCGGAGGCGAGTCCCATCGATTCGACGAGCTCGCACACTTCGCGGTACGAGCGGTGTGGGCCCGTCCCCTCGGCGTGTGTACGCCCCTGATCGTGCTCTCCGTGCCGGTCGTGTCCCGGGTCCGAACGGTCGTCGCGGACCACGTCCACACCCGTCGCCCGGATGTCGTTTTTCATCACGTCATCTATCCCGTAGCGGACGTCGAGCGTCGACTCGACCGGCCCGAGAACGTCCGGATCCGCGCCGGCGGCCAGCAGCGCCCCCACGATCATGTCGCCGCTCGCACCGGTCCGGCCGTCGAACGCAAGCGTGCTCATACCGGAGTCTCGCGCTCGCGGGCAAAAGGTCACACCATCCGCCGCCTCCCGACCCGTCCAAGCAGTAGTGTTTTGTACCCCGTCGTTCGTAGCATACTATGCGAAGAACTACCACACAACCGTGTCGGAAGCGGCCGCCAGCACAAGACCTATCGGGGCCGCTGCCCGACACTCCCTCATCCCCGCAGCCCCATCATGAACGAAGTACAACTCGAGGTGGCGAAAGCCTACCCGAACGACTCGGGAAGGGGCATCGCCCGCCTCGACCCGGATACGCTGTTGCACCTGAAGCTGAGTCCCGGAGACATCATCGAGATCGAAGGCGGCGACACGACCGCCGCGAAGGTCTGGCGCGCCGACCGCCAGGACTGGAACACCGACACCGTCAGGATCGACGGGTTCACCCGCCAGAACGCCGACGTCGGTATCGGCGAGCGCGTCACCATCCGCAAGGCCGACGCGACGAAGGCCGAGAAGCTGGTGTTGGCCCCGCCCGAGGAGGCGTCGGTCCAGTTCGGTTCGGACGCCGCCGGCATGGTCAAACGTCAGATCCTCAAGCGCCCGGTCGTCGAGCGCGACATCGTCCCCGTGATGTCGAGCACGAACCATCCCTTCATGCGCTCGCCCGGCCAGGCGATTCCTCTCATCGCGGTCGAAACCGAGCCCGAGGGCGTCTGTCTGATCACCGAGGACACCGACGTCGAACTGCGAGAAGAGCCCATTTCCGGCTTCGAGAAGGCCGGCTCGGGGATCACCTACGAGGACATCGGCGGCCTCCAGAACGAGATCCAGCGTGTGCGAGAAATGGTCGAACTGCCGATGAAACACCCCCAGATCTTCAAGAAGCTGGGGATCGAGCCGCCCCAGGGGGTCCTTCTCCATGGTCCGCCAGGGACGGGTAAAACGCTGCTCGCGAAGGCCGTCGCCAACGAGACCAGCGCGAGCTTCTTCTCGATCGCCGGCCCCGAGATCATCTCGAAGTACTACGGGGAGAGCGAACAACAGTTGCGCGAGATCTTCGAGGACGCAAGCGAGGAGTCGCCCTCGATCATCTTCATCGACGAGCTCGACTCGATCGCGCCGAAACGCGAGGACGTCACCGGTGAGGTCGAGCGCCGGGTGGTCGCCCAACTGCTGACGATGATGGACGGCCTCGAATCCCGTGGCCAGGTCATCGTCATCGCCGCGACCAACCGGGTCGACAGCGTGGATCCGGCTCTCAGGCGACCGGGCCGGTTCGACCGGGAGATCTCGATCGACGTGCCCGACGAAACAGGGAGAGAGGAGATCCTCCAGATCCACACGCGTGGAATGCCGCTCTCGGACGACGTGAGCCTCTCGGAGCTCGCCGACGACACCCACGGCTTCGTAGGCGCGGACGTCGAGAGCCTGACCAAGGAGGCCGCGATGCGCGCGCTGCGGCGCTACCTCCCGGAGATAAATCTGGACGAGGAGGAGGTGCCCCCCGAGCTGATCGACCGGATGATCGTCAAACGCGGGGACTTCCGCGGGGCGCTAGGCGAGGTCGAGCCGAGCGCGATGCGCGAGGTGCTGGTCGAACTCCCGAAGATCACGTGGGACGACGTTGGCGGGCTCGAGGACGCCATCGGCGACATCAAGGAGAGCGTCGAGTGGCCCCTGACCAATCCCGACCGCTTCGACCGGCTGGGAATCGATCCGCCGGCGGGCGTTCTCCTCTACGGCCCGCCGGGCACGGGGAAAACGCTGATGGCGAAGGCGGTCGCCAACGAGACCAACGCCAACTTCATCTCGATCCGCGGGCCCCAGCTACTCAGCAAGTGGGTCGGCGAATCGGAGAAGGCGATCCGGCAGACGTTCCGGAAGGCCCGACAGGTCTCTCCCACGGTGATCTTCTTCGACGAGCTCGACAGTCTCGCGCCCGCACGAGGCGGAGAGGTCGGTTCGAACGTCTCCGAGCGGGTGGTCAACCAGCTCCTGACGGAGCTCGACGGGCTCGAGGAGATGGAGAACGTGATGGTGATCGCCGCGACCAACAGGCCGGACATGATCGATCCCGCGTTGATCCGCTCGGGTCGGTTCGACCGACTCGTGATGGTCGGCCAGCCCGGTGAGGAGGGGAGAAAGGAGATCCTGCGGATCCACACCGACCCGATCCCGTTGGCCGCGGACGTGAGTCTGAACGAACTCGCGGAGATCACCGACGGGTTCGTCGGCAGCGATCTCGCGAGCATCGCCCGCGAGGCCGCGATGACGGCCCTTCGCGAGGACAGCGACGCCGACGTCGTCGAGATGCGCCACTTCCGCGGGGCGATGGAGTCGGTTCGGCCCACGATCACCGACGACATCCTCGACTACTACGAACAGATCAAGGACGAGTTCGCCGGCGGCACCGCGGAACCCGGCCGGAGCAGACAGGGCGGTCGGATCGGCTTCCAATAATCGCCCCACCTCGTGGTCGCTTTCGTGAGCACCGCTCGTTTTAGGTGCGTGGCTGGCGACGACTCGCGTATGACAGTCGTTGCACTACTGAGCGTCGCGCCAGTCACCGAGGGAAGCATGGGCGCGGAGGTCGCGAAGGCCGTCGACGCCCTGGAGGAGTTCGACGTCAGCTACGAGACCAACCCGATGGGAACCGTCATCGAGGCCGAAACCATCGAGGAGCTGTTTTCCGCCGCGCGGGCGGCCCACGAGGCCGTCGACGGCGACCGGGTGAGCACGGTGTTGAAGATCGACGACAAGCGCACGAGCGATGGGAGCGCAGACGAGAAGGTCGCGGCCGTCGAGCAGGAACTGGGGCGCGAGGCCCGAAGCCAGTGACCGGTATGTCCAAGGGGACCCCCCCGTAACCGGAGGGCATGGACAGTCTCAACCGGATGGCGCTCGAACTCGTCGACGAGGCGATCGAATTCACCGACGAACTCGACATCGCGGTCTCGGAACTCGACACCGAAACCACCGTGCTGGACTTCGGCGTCGACGTCGACGGCGGCCTCGAAGCCGGGCTGTTGCTCGTCGAGATCCAGACCGCGGGGCTCGCGACCGTCCAGACCCGCATGGACGAGGTCGGCGGCGTCCCCATGCCGTTCGTCGAGTTCTCGACCGACCAGCCCGCACTCGCCGTGCTCTGCTCGCAGAAGGCCGGCTGGGAACTCGGCACCGAGGATTTCGAGGGGTTGGGCTCGGGGCCGGCCCGCGCGCTCGTCGCCGAGGAGGAGGAGTTCGCCCGCGTGGGCTACGAGGACGTCTTCGAGTTCGCGGTGCTTGCCGTCGAGAGCGAGGAGCTCCCCACCGACGCGGCTGCAGAGCAGGTCGCCGAGCTAACCGGAACGGATCCAGGCGCGGTCTTCCTGCCGGCGTTCTCGACGGCGAGCCTCACCGGTAGCGTCAACATGGCCGCCCGCGCGGCCGAACTCGCCGTCTTCCGGCTTTCCGAACTCGGCTACGACCCGCTCGACATCGTCAGCGCGAGCGCGAGCGCGCCCGTCGCGCCCGTCGCCGCCAGCGAGGAGGCCGCCATCGGCCGAACCAACGACGCGCTGGCCTACGGCGGGCGCGCCCACGTCGTCGTCCGCGAGGAGTTCGACCGCTTCGATGAAGTCGCCTCGAGCGCAAGCGACGAGTACGGCCGCCCCTTCGCCGAGATCTTCGCTGACGTCGACTGGGAGCTCTACGACGTCCCCGAGTCGATCTTCGCGCCGGCGGAGGTCACCATTGACGTGCTTGGCGGCGGGACCTACCACTACGGACGAACCGACGAGGAGCTTCTGACCAGTAGCTTCGGCCTATGAGGGTCAAATCGGTCCCCGCGCCGCCCGCCACCCTCACAGCGGTCGAGACGATCCGCGAGGCCGTCCCGCTCGTCCCCGAGCCCGAGGAAAGCTGTTGTGACCGCCTCGTCGCGCGCACTGGTGTCGCTCCCGACGAGGCGAGCGACTGGTTGACGTTTCTCAAGGGACTCGGTATGATCCACGAGGGCGACGCGGGGTTCTATCGGGTTCGAGAGGAGCCGGAGGACCTCGGAGCGGCGCTACTCGCCGGTGTGTACGGCGGACGCGAGATCGAGGGGATACTGCGCGACAGCGACCGCCCGCTCTCGAGCGAGGAGGTGTTCGAGCGCTTCGAGGCGATCCCGTACTGGGATCGCCATCATCACCCCGATCCCGAGGCGGTCTGGAGCGAGCGGATCGAACGCCTGCTCGACTGGTTCGTGCGGTTCGGGCTCGCGGAGCGCCGAAACGACGGCTATTCGCTCCGGTCCTGACCGTCGGGGTTCACGGCGGTGACCGTCCCCACACCCTTGCTCTGACCCTCCCGGAAGACGAAACGCTGGCCCTCCTCGACCAGATAGGGCCGGAACTTGAACCGGACGCGCGTCGTGCCGGTGTCGCCCGGCAACAAGCGCCCTCCGTCGGGAGTGAACACCGCGGCCTCGCTGATGGTTTCGAGGTGGACGACCGGCTCGTAGCCCGTGCCGATGCGCGTGGGGTGGTTGAGCACCATCACTTCGGCCTCGAACTCGCGGACGGGCTCGGGATCGGACTCCCGCGGGAGCAGCACCATTCCGCGCTCGATGTCGGCCTCCCGTACCCCCTTGAGAGCGATCCCGACGATCCGGCCCGACTGGGCCCGATCGACCCGGTGGTAGTGCATCTCGATCGAGCGCGCCTCGACCTCCGCGAACGTGCCGTCGGCGAGCGGCCCCAAGAGGAGTTCGTCGCCGGCCTCGACGACGCCCGATTTCACGGTGCCCGACGCGACCGCGCCCACGCCCGTCACCGAGTAGCTTCGGTCGATGTACAGCCGGAACTCGCCGTCGTCGACGGCGCGTTTCGGGAGCTGTTCGAAGATCGCATCCAGCGTTTCGAGACCCTCGCCGGTGACGGCGCTCGTCCGAACGACGGGCACGACGGTCTCGTCGATCTCCTCGATCGCAGCGCTCACGCCGTGGCGCGCGACGGGTAGCGGGGTTCGACCCACGTCCCGCAGCAGGCGCTCGACCTCGCGGGTGACCTCCTCGAGGCGCTCCTCGTCGACGAGGTCGGTCTTGGTGAGCACGACCAGCGTCGGTAGGTCGGTCGCCAAGAGAACCCCGAGATGCTCGCGGGTGGTCCGCGTGGGGCCGTCGTCGGCGGCGATGGTCAACAGCCCGTAATCCAGTTTCTGTCCGACCAAACCACGAATGGTGGTTCGAAGCCACGGCTCGTGGCCCACCGTGTCGACAAAGGAGACCAACCGGTCGGCCTCGCGGACGACGCCCGCCCGGTCGTCCTTCCGATGGGGATTGTCCATGCGGACGGGTTCGCCGTCACGAAAGCCGTAGACGGCATAGGAGAGGTCAGCCGAAAGGCCGCGTTCGACCTCGTGGGGCTGGACGTCGAGGAACCCCCGAGTGCTACCCTCGCCGTCGTCGCGCTGGCCGGTGACGAGGCTGCCGACGAGGGTACTCTTGCCGTGGTCGACGTGGCCGGCGGTGCCGATCACGACGTGCTCGTCGTCCGTTTCGAGCATCGCGCCGTTCCTGAGGGTCGCGACACCGACGAGGCCGTTCCCGTCGGTGCTCCACGTCTGGACGTCGTGGATGTGAGCGCTCGCCTCCTCGGCAAGCAAGGACAGAACGTCCATGGATTCGGAGAACGCGTCGTGGCTGATACCGGCGATACCCCCCGAATCGGTGACGCCGACGACGTAGGTCGCCTCGCCGTCGCCGGAAAGCACGCGGTGGCGAAGCTGGGCGGCCAAACTCTCCATCCGGCCGCCCTCCAAGTGTTCGGCTCTGGTGAGTCGTTCCTTGAACTCGACGCTACCGCCCTCGCGCTCGCCGTGTTCGATCGCTTCGCGCAACACGGCCCGGTCGGCGCTCATATCGTGTGAGTAGCGCGAGGCGAACAAAAACCACTCGTTTCGTGATACCGTTACACACAGTAACGATCCCTTACGCTCCGTACTCACTCCGTCAGCCGGTCGTAGGCGTTTGCGACCTCCTTGAAGCGCTCCTCGTCGCCGCCCCGGTCGGGGTGCGTGGTCTTGACCTTCTCGCGGTAGGCGCGTTTGATCTCGTTCTCCCCGGCACCGGGGTCGAGGTCCAGCGTCCGGTAGGCCTCCTCGCGTGTCGGGCCGGTGGGTTGGCGCGGCGGGCGGGTGCGGTTCGCCCCCGCTGGTCCCTTGCGCGGGCCCGCTCGGGTTCGGGTCCTCGTTCGCCCGTTCGGTCGGCGGGCGCGTTCGCGCATCCGCAGGGCGAGCCGGCCGGTACCCTGGTACCAGAGGATGTAGCCGGTGGCGCCGAACGGCAGCGCGATCGCGAGCGGCACCGGCGTCCGGTAGGCCGACGCCAGCACGGCCATGACGACGGCGAGCGCGCCGAACACCGACGCGAGCCCCACGAGTAGCCGAGATCCGGTCACGGGCGCTTTAGGGACGGTGACACCGTAAACGTCCCGCCGGGAGACTGAAGGGTCGGCACGATCGACGGACGGTATGAGCCAGTTGGGTCTCTGTCAACACTGCGAGAGCGCGCTCGCGAACCACACCTGCCCGAACTGTGGGAGCCTGGTCTGTGAGCGACACTTCGACCGCGAGAAACGGGAGTGTGCGAGCTGTTCGGTCGGGATGGGATGACCCCCGGCCGCGACCGCGAGATCGTGGCGTCGGTCGCGAGGCTGGGACGCCGAGGAGGACGCGGAACCATGGCAGGCCTTCAGTTGCGACCCGATCGGACGGCCTCGAGGACCGTCTCATGTATCCGACCGTTCGAGACGACCAGACCCTGGCTATCGTGGTGCCAGCGCTCGCCCTCGATATCGGTCGCTTTTCCGCCGGCGTTTCGCACGAGATGGACACCGGCAACGGTGTCCCAGGGGTTCGGGCGGACGTCGCTCAGGGTGCCGTCGAGCGCCCCGGTCGCGACCATGCCCAGCGTGGCCTGCGCACAGCCGAACCGGCGCATGTCGCCGAAGCGCTCGACGATCGCCCGCACCGCCGTGGCGTAGTCCTCGCGGTGGTCGAAGTCCCACCACAGCGTCGGCGAAACCGTGCAGGTCTCGGGATCCGTCCGGTCGCTGACGGTTACCGGCTCGCCGTTCAGGCACGTCTCCTCGCTGTCGGCGACGTAGTAGTCGTCGAGGGCGGGCATGGCGTTCGTCGCGGCGACGGGCTCGCCGTCGATCACCGCGGCGACGCTCGTCGCCCAGATCCGGACGTCCCGTACGAAGTTGTTGGTGCCGTCGATGGGGTCGATCACCCAGGCAGGGCCCTCCGCAGGGACTTCCTTCAACTCGTCTTCCTCCTCACCGACGATCGCGTCGCCGGGGAACTCCTCGCGAATCACTTCGATCACGCGCGACTGGGCGTCCCGGTCGGCCTGCGTCACGACGTCGGTTTTCTCGCCTTTCGTTTCGACCGCGATGTCGTCGCGAAAGCGCGACAGCGCCAGTTCGCCGCCCGCGCGGGCGGCGCGTTCCGCGACCTCGGCTCGCCTCGTCAGGTCGTCCATACAGGCGTGGGTCGGGCCGGTCACATATACCGTCGGGTGTTCGTCGGCGTCCCTACCGATACCGGTTCAGCCGCTTTTTGAGACGTTTGGCCGCCTCGCCTGCGGCCTTCTCGAACCCCTCGTCCTCGTTCGGGCCGCCCTCCGCCGCAAAGATGATCCCCCGCGAGGAGTTGACCAGTCCCATTCCATCCGCGAGCCCGAACTCGACGGCAGCCTTGGCGTCCCCGCCCTGCGAGCCGACGCCGGGCACGAGGAAGGGGAGGCGGGGGACCTGTTCTCGGAGTTCCTCCAGTTCGTCGGGCGCGGTCGCGCCGACCACCAATCCGACGTTCCCGTTGCCGTTCCAGAGGTCCGCAAGGGCGGCGACCCGCTCGTAGACCGCCTCGCCGGAGGCGAGTTCGAGGTCCTGGAGGTCACTTCCTCCGGGATTCGAGGTTCGACAGAGCACGAACACGCCCGTTTCTGCCTTCGAGAGGAACGGTTCGAGCGAATCTCGACCCATATACGGGTTGACGGTGATGGCGTCGGCGCTGTTGGGCCGATCGGGATCGACGAGTTTCGCGTACCGTCTCGCCGTGTTGCCGATGTCGGCGCGTTTCGCGTCGAGGATCACGGGAACGTCCTTCCCGTGGGCGTAGGCGATCGTCTCAGTCAGCGCACGCCAGCCCTCACTGTCCTCGTAGAAGGCGGCGTTGGGCTTGTAGGCGGCGGCGTGCTCGTGGGTCGCGTCGATGATCCGACGGTTGAACGCCCAGCGGGGCAGGTCG
>NZ_RDQG01000052.1 GCF_003697815.1 Halalkalicoccus subterraneus
CTGGCGATCTACGATCCGCCGGGCGGGATCGGTGTGCGGATGGACGACGCGCTCCGGCAGGGCGACGAGATCGTCACGGATTACGACTCGATGATCGGGAAGTTGATCGTCCACGCGAGTGACCGCGAGGAGTGTATCAGTCGGAGCCTGCGCGCGCTCCGGGAGTACGACATCGAGGGGGTCGTGACGGTGATCCCGTTCCACCGGCTGATGCTCTCGGATAAGCGGTTCGTTTCGGGGACTCACACCACGAAGTACCTCGACGACGAGATGGACCGGAACCGAATCGAGGAGGCCCAGAAACAGTGGGGGAGCGAAACCGACGGCGAGAGCGACGAGGAGGACGTCGTCCATCGGGAGTTCACCGTCGAGGTCAACGGCAAGCGCTTCGAGGTCGACCTCGAAGAACGCGGCGTGCAGGCGGTTGCAGGCGGTGGCTCCGGAGGAAGTGGAGGCGCACAGCCCCCACAGCCTGCGGGTGAAAGCGACGCCGGATCCGAAGAGGTCGCCGCCGAGGGCGAGGAAGTCACCGCCGAGATGCAAGGCACCATCCTCTCGGTCGAAGTCGAGGAGGGTGAGGAGGTCGCAAGCGGCGACGTGCTCTGTGTGCTCGAGGCGATGAAGATGGAAAACGACGTGGTCGCCTCCTCGGGGGGGACCGTCGCACAGGTGCTCGTCAGCGAGGGCGAGAGCGTCGACATGGGCGATACGCTCGTCGTCATCGACTGAATGACGAGCAGGAAGGCGATCCTCGACGCGCTCGCCTCGGGACCCGTCTCCGGCCCCGCGCTGGCCGAGGAGTTGGGTGTATCGCGCACCGCCGTCTGGAAGCAGGTCGAGGTGCTCCGTGAGTCGGGCTTCGACATAGAGACCACCGAGTCGGGCTATCGAATCGTCTCGGTTCCCGATTTCTGCGGTCCGGCCGTCGAGTACGGTCTCGATACGCCCTACCGGGTCGAGTACCACGACGCCATCGCCAGTACGAACGCCCGCGCACGGGAGTTGGCGAAGGCGGGCGAGGACCGCGTCGTCGTGCTCGCGGACGAGCAGACTGCGGGACGGGGCCGTCTCGACCGGGCGTGGAACGCCCCGAGCGGCGGCGTCTACCTGAGTTTCGTCCTCCGACCCGAGCTGGCGCCCATGCAGGCGCCCCTCCTCACCCTCGCCGCCGCGGTCGCGACGACCCGGGCGCTGCGCGAGCCGGGCGTCGATGCAGGGATCAAGTGGCCCAACGACATCCTGCTCGAATCCACGGGCGAGAAACTCGTCGGGATCCTCACGGAGATGGAGGGCGAGGCCGACCGGGTCTCGTGGGTCGTGTGTGGGATCGGCGTCAATGCGAACGTCGATAGCGAGGACCTACCCGAGGGCGCGACGAGCGTCCGCGAGCAGGTCGGCGATATCGACCGGCGCGCCTTCACCCAGCGAGTCCTCGAAGGGTTCGATTCCCTGAGAACGAACCCCGACGCGATACTCGACGGGTGGCGCGAGGGCGCGATCACGCTCGGCCAACGAGTCCGCGTCGAGACCGCCCAAGGTGAGGTCGTCGGCGAGGCCCTCGACATCGAATCACCCGGCCGGTTAGTGATCGAAACGGACGACGGGACGGTTCGCGTCCACGCTGGGGACTGCGAGCACCTCCGACCGGTCTGAGTTATCCGACGTCCTCCTCGCGCACTCGGACGGTGAGGACGGGCACCGGCGAGCCCCGAACGACGCGCTCTGCGACGCTTCCTAGGAGGAGGCGGTCGATCCCGCCACGGCCGTGCGTGCCCATGACGATCAGGTCACAGCCCTGTTCGGTAGCGTAGCGGACGATCTCCTTCGAGGGCGTGCCCTCGATCAGTCCGGTTTCGATGGGGACGTCCTCCCGTTCGGCGATCTCGCGGACGCGTTCGAGCGCTTCCTTGCCGTCCTCGCGCAGCATGTCGCTGACGCCCTCCCAGGAGGTCTCCATCGGGAGGCTCGCGAAGTTCGCCGTGTTGACGACGAATACGGCGTGAATCGACGCTCCGTGGACGCTCGCGAGCGCCACGGCCTGTTCGATGGCGCGCTCGACGCCCGCCGACCCGTCCGTCGGAACGAGAATACGCTCGTACATCGTGTAGCACATTCACATACTCGCTTAATTGTGTTGCGCCGGATGGATCACGTTCAGCACGTCAGCAACCCCGGCACGACGCACGACTGCCCGGACAGGGTCACGTACTCCCGAAAGGTTGTCCGAATCGCCGTCGAGGACGAGCAGGCGCGCCTCACGGCCCTCCTCGATGGTGCCGGCGTCGATACCCGCTATTTCCGCACCCGCCCGGGTCGCCATCCGTAACACCTCGGGCGCGTCGAGGTCGGTGAATTTGGCGGCGAACTCCATCTCGCGGAACATCGACGGACTGTTGAGCATCACGTTGTCGGTGCCGAGCGCGACGCTGGTTCGCTCCACGAGGTCCTCGATGGGCGGCAGGCCCACGTTCGTGACCAGGTTGGCGCGCGGACAGACCACGACCGGAACCTCCTGCTTTTCGACCCGGTCGAGATGCTCGGCGCTCGCGTTGACCATGTGGACCAGATAGTCCGGTTCGAGGTCGAGTGCGGGGACGATGTCGTCGGTGCGGTTCTCGCCGGCGTGGATCCCGAAGGGTTTGCCCACCTCGCGGGCGGCATCGCGCTCGCGCGCGAAATCGTCGTCCGCCGCACCGCTGGCCCCGTAGCCGTCGCCGACCTCCAGTGCGGCGAGTTCGTCCCGCCCCATCGCGAAGGCATCGACCGGGAGTCCGTCGGCCGCTTCCCTGAGGACCGACACCCCATCCGCGCCACCCTCGCGGAAGTCGAGGAAGCCGGTCACGCCGCCCGAGCGCATGAACTCGACCGAGCGCCGGATCGCGGCGACCATCTCATCGCGATCGCTCTCCCGGAGCAGGCGGTGTTTCAGCCCGTCCGGCGGGGCAACGAGCTCTTCCAAGGTCAGTCCACGGCCCGCCTCCTTCGCGATGGAGTCCCCGATGTGGGTGTGGGCGTTGACGAACGCGGGCGCGACGATCCGGTCGCTGGTGGTCGAAGCCTCCTCGATCGCTTCGATCCGCCCGTCCTCGTAGACGACCCGTCCTTCGATCGGTTCGAACTCGGGTCCGCGCAGGACGGTTCCTTCGACGATCATACGCGGTTCTGACGGTCGCGGGATTTGAACCCGCGGGTTTTAGTTCCCGCCCGCACCGAACCGGTCCAGCGTGGTGTGCAGTCCGGGTCGCATATCGCTGATCAGCGTGCCGTCAGTATCGAGCCCCAGTACTGCCTCGGTCGCATGGCCCACCCGGTCGGCGACGTCGTCGGGTGCGTAGACGCCGAAACGCCACTGGTTGAGCTGTGACTGCTGGAGGGTCCGTACCAAGGGCGACTGCTCGTCGAGACGGCGGGTCTCGCCGCCGACCACGACGCGGGTACTCGATTCGGTCATCGTCGGCGCGCCCGGCACGTCGAGGATCACCGCGTCGTCCTCGACGCTCGCCCGGTCGGCGATCCTTTGTTCATACTCGACGACCGCCTCGTGGTCGAGATCGAGCAGATCGCCCGGGACGTCGCGATACTCGGCCCAGACGGCCCGCTTGAACAGGTCCCGGCGGGCGAACCGTCGGGCGAGGCCCTCGGTGGTTTCGGTCGTCCGCAGCGCGACCAGCAGATCGTGGTCGTCCATTCTCCTGAGTTCTTCGGGGTCGGTCCCCGATTCGATCAGCCGCTCGGCACCCCGCCGCAGCATCGACTTGCTGATCCGGGCGACGTGGTGGCTGTACACCGTCGGGTTCATCAGCGCGCGGGCGACCAGCAGGCTCTCGGCGCTCTGGACGTTGCCCTCCGCGAGGACGAGCTCGCCGTCGACGAAGCGGAGTTCCCGGACCAACCGGCCGTGGTCGATCGTACCATACGGAACGCCGGTGTGGTGGGCGTCCCGCACGAGGTAATCCATCCGGTCGACGTCGAGTTCGCCCGAGACGAGCCCGCCGTACTGGCCCTCGCCGTGGATGAGTCCGGCGACCCGATCCGGCTCCAGGTCGTGCTCGCGGAGGATCCCGGGGATCGCCGAGTCGGCGAACACGTCGGCGACGTCCTCGTGGTACTTGCCGGTGTGACGTTCGATCACGTCCTCGACGTTGTGGCTGTAGGGGCCGTGGCCGACGTCGTGGAGGATCGCCGCGGCCCGCACCCGTTCTGCGGCCCGGCCCTCGATCCCGAGTTGGGAGAGCGCCTCGCAGGCGAGGTGATACACCCCCAGGGAATGCTCGAAGCGGGTGTGGTTCGCGGAGGGATAGACCAGCGAAACGGTGCCCAACTGCTTGATGTGACGCAGTCGTTGGACCTCGGGGGTATCGAGCAGCGCGCGGGCGACCCCGTCGACCTCGATGTGGTCGTGAACGCTGTCCTTGATCGTCTTCATACGCGCTCTGGGTCGTCGTCGGGCTTAAACCGCCGGTCTACAGTGCGCTCGCGATCCCCTCGGCCCACGCGACCAGGCGCTCGTCGTCGCCGTAGCGCGCGACACACTGTAGGCCGAGCGGGAGTCCGTCGAGGTCGCCGGCGGGTAGCGCCATCGCGGGCTGCCCGCTGTGGGTCCACGGCAGGTTCATCACCGGGTCGCCAGTGTCGTCGATCCCTTCGGGGGCCGGTCCGGGCGCACCCGGACAGAGCCAGACGTCGATTCCCTCCCGATCCATCGTCCCCTCGACGGCCTCGCGGAGCGCGCCGCGTCCGGTTCGAGCATCACAGAGCTCCCCGACGCCGACGGCGTGACCCTCGCGGATCAGGTCGGCGGTCGCCTCGGCATAGTGCTCCTCGTACGCCGCGAAGCGCTCGCTGTGTGAGAGGGCAGTCTCGGCGGCGACCAATGCCTGATGGCGCTCGTTTACGTCCTCGATATCCGCCAACAGCTCTACCCGCCGAACGTCGTAGCCCGCCGCTTCCAACCGTGTAATCTGCTCGTCGAACGCCTCGCGGGCCGTCGGATCGGCCTGTTCGAGATACGGCCCCTCGGGGACTCCCAGCGTCGGTTCTCCGGAATTCTCGGGCCGCCAGTGTTCGTAGAGAACGCTCGCAGCGAGCTCCGCGCCCGCGACGTCCTGCGTGAAGAATCCGACGTGGTCCACGGAGGGTGCAACCGGGAGCACCCCGCCGATAGGGATCCGTCCGTAGGTCGGCTTCAGGCCGACGATCCCGCAGAACGCGGCCGGGCGGATCACGGAGCCGATGGTCTGGGAGCCGAGTGCGAGCGGACAGAGCCCGGCGGCGACCGCCGCCGCAGAGCCGCTAGAGGAACCGCCGGGCGTGTGATCGGTGTCGTGGGGGTTACGGGTCGGACCGGGCTCGAAGTAGGCGAACTCGGTCGTGACGGTCTTTCCCAGTACCAGCGCGCCGGCATCCCGCAGCGCGCGCACGCTTGTGGCTTCCGGGCCGGTCACCGCCTCGGAAGGGACCGTCGATCCCGCTTTCGTCTCGAACCCCTCGACGTTGAAGATGTCCTTCACTCCGACGGGAACGCCGTACAGCGGCGGCCTCGTCGTCGGGTCGTCGAATCGCGCTTCGAGCGCCCGTGCCTCGCGGTCCAGCCGCCCCCAGCGATCGGGTTCGTCGAGCAGCGCCTCGATTCGGGGTTCGGCCTGCTCGGCGCGTCCTTCAAGCGTCCCGATGTACTCATCGGGGTCCGTCTCACCGGTTCGAAGCGACCTCGCGGCCGCGGCGAGCGGTTCGTCGTCGATCATTCACGAACCGACGCAACGCCACCCCTTAACCGTTGATGATTGCTACCACGGATCGGAATCAGTACGGCAGGAAGTACAGCCCGATGGCGAAGACGGGGGTCAGGACGATCATGACGATCAGCGTGTAGCCGAGGATGTCGCGCGCCCGAACCTGCGTGATTCCGAGCAGGGGGATCGCCCAGAACGGCTGGAACATGTTCGTCCACATGTCGCCGGTGCCGTAGGCGATGATCGCTTGACCGGGTGGGACGCCGAGTTCGACCGCGGTTCCGCCGATAATACCGCCGATGATCGCCCATTCGCCGCCGCCGCTCGGGGCGAAGAAGTTCATGAAGCCGCCGAGGAGCCACGCGAGGACCGGAAAGGTCGCCGGCGTCGCCAGATCCAACAGGAGTTCCGAGATCAGCGCCGAGAGCCCGGAGTTGTCGACGATCCCGAGGATTCCGGCGTAGAAGGGGAACTGGAGGATGATGCCCGCAGAGCTCTCGGTCGCGTTCCGGATCGCCCCCATGTAGGCGGTCGGCGTCCCGTAGAGGTAGAGGCCGAACGCGATGAAGGCGAAGTTGAAGACGTTGAGGTCGAGCGCCTCGCCGATTCCGGCGGTCGCGAAGTGCTGGACGACGTAGACCATCATCCCGGTCGCGACCACGTACGCGATCAGGCGACTGTCGTTGAGTCGTTCTGCGGGTAGGGCCGTTCCGCCGTCGGTAGCGACCTCCCGCTCGCTTCGATCCTCGGTCCCGTCGTCGATCAGACTCGGCGCGTACTCCTCGATCCCGACCGCGTTCTCCCGCGTCGGCGCGAGGAAGTACAGCAGTGGAACGACGGTCGCGAACACGAGGATCGCGAGGCCGAACGCGTAGACCGTAAAGACGCTCTCGGAGAGCGGAACGACGCCGATGACGTCCTCGAAGACGTGGCCCTCGGTCGCCGAGAGCAGGCCGGCGCTGGTCGAGGGACCGACGTGCCAGATGACCTGACTCGTATAACCCGCCGCACACAGGAGCGGGTAGTGGAACGTCTTCCCCCGGCGATAGCCCGCCCGGGCGACGAAGACGGCGAAGATGGCCCCGATGATCAGGCCGACCCCCCAGTGGAAGTAGCCCGCAAGCATCGCGACCGCCGCGACGAGCGCCGCCGCCTGTGCGCCGTCGCTCGGGACCGAGGCGATCCGGTCCAACAGTCCGCTGACCTGCTTCGAGTCGGCGACCGCGTAGCCGGTGACGAGGACGAGGACCATCTGCATCGCGAACTCCAACAGCTCCCAGAAGCCGTCGTACCAGTTGATGACGTTCTGGAACGCCCCATCGGCCGTGAACACGACCGCCGCCGCGTACGCGATCAGCGTGAGTACGATCGCGAAGATGAACGGACTCGGTACCCACCGCTCGGACCAGTTGGCTACACCCTGTCCGAACCGTTGTAGCCCTCCTTGTGAATCGCTAGCAGACATGCAGCCGATGCGAGTCACGCAGGGTTCATAGCCGTTTTGTTTCGACCGGCGGTACGCCGGCAGCTAGTCGCCGAGCGTCACGAGCCGTCGCGCAGCGTCCAGTACTGTGTCCGCAAGTAGACGATTCCGAAGTAGAGCAACACCAGTGGGGGAAGCACTTCGAACAGGAGCCCGCCGGCCAGCGTGGAGCCGACGACCGCCAACCGAACGATCCAGACGAGGCCGAGAACTACGGCGAGCGCTGCGAGGAGCGCTCGCGCGATCACGCCACCCGTTCCGGGTCGGCTCGCGGGCCCGTTCGTTCGTCTCCCCTCGCCGGCGACCATGCCCCAGAGAGCTATCCCTAACACCTAATTCGCTTCGTTTCGTCGGCTACGACTCGATCTTCGCGACGATCTGGCGGGCCTGCTGCTTGGCTTTTCCCTCGCCGACGTGCTTGTCGATCAGGACGGAGGTCACCTCCCAGTCGTCGCTTCCCTCGACTCTCCCCGTGCGGACCTCGCTGCCCTCCGAGACGGACTCGGCCGGTTCCGTCGCCCAGTCGGGGGTCCGGATCTCGTCGTAGCGGTCGGGATCGCGAAACCGGACGTGGACGTACTCCTCGTCCGTTTCGACCAGTTCGATGTCGGGCGTATCTGTCATACGAAACGAGAGCACTGTCGGCGACTAAAGCGCCGAGGGTGCTTGCGCAGGCTCGCCTGCCGGTCGAGAGCGAGCGTTTAAGGCAGGTCCTCTACCTATCTCGCGTATGGTCACGTTTCTCTCCGGGGGGACCGGGACGCCGAAGCTCCTCTCCGGCACAGAGGACGTCTTTTCGCCCGAGGAAACGACGGTGATCGCGAACACGGGTGACGACATCGAACTCGGCGGGCTGTTCGTCTCGCCGGACGTTGATACCGTGCTGTTCGAGCGTGGCGGCGCCCTCGACCGCGAGACGTGGTGGGGAATGGAGGGCGACACCCACGAGACCGACGAGTTCCTCTTCGAACTCGCCGAGAGCGCGGGGTTGGAGGACGGCCCGCGCTACCTTTCCGACGAACGCCAGACCGCCGGCAGGGAGATCGCTCGCTGGCGGCGCTTCTCGGGGATCGCGGAGTTCATGACGATCGGCGACAAGGATCGGGCGGTCCACATCACCCGGACGAGCCTGCTCGACGAGGGCCACACCCTTACGGAGGTCACCCGTACCCTCGCCGATGCCTTCGGACTGGAGATCGACCTCGTCCCGATGAGCGACGACCCGCTCGCGACGATCGTCCACACCCCTGACGGACCCATGCACTTCCAGGAGTTCTGGGTCGCGCGTCGGGGCGAGCCGACCATCGAGGACGTGGAGTTCCGCGGCGAGGCGTGCTCGACGCCGGCGGTCCGTGAGGCTCTCGGGGACCGAGTCGTGATTGGCCCCTCGAACCCGGTCACCAGTATCGGCCCGATCCGCGCGGTCGAGGGGGTCGAGGAGGCGCTTGTCGAAGCGCCGGTGGTCGCGGTCTCCCCGTTCGTCGAGAACCGGGTCTTTTCGGGGCCCGCGGGCGACCTGCTGGCCGCGACGGGCTATGAGCCCTCGACGGCGGGCGTCGCCGAGGCCTATCCCTTCGTCGACGCGTTCGTACTGGATTCGGCGGACGGAACCGACCTGAATCGACCAGTTGTCCACACCGACACGGCGATGGACTCGCCAGAGGACGGGGTCCGCGTGGCGCGGGCGGTCGACGAGGCGCTCTCGGAGGTGACCTGATGCGCGTGGTCGCCGCGAGCCTGAGCGGGCAGTCGGACGCCGAGTGGGCACGCCGGGCGAGCGAGTACGTCGATCGTGCGATCCTCGGTGGGGTCGCGCTCGACGAACCATCGAGGGAGGCCGCCCGCGAGCTGGTCGCGCGGGGCCGCGAGGAGTTCCTGCCTACCGATCCCCTCGGGTTCGTCAACGACCAGCTCGCGGCGCTCTCGAGGGACGGGATCGGGACGGGGTTCAACGTCCGGAGCACCTCGCCCGGGCCGGTCCGGGCGGCGGCAGAGATCTGCCGGAATCACGACGCGATCCCCGAGATCAACGCCCACTGTCGGCAGGCAGAGTTGTGCCGGGTGGGCTGTGGCGAGGCGTTGCTTCGAGATACCGACCGGCTCTCCGAGCAGGTCCGTGCGGCGGCCGAGACGGGCGCGCGGGTGAGCGTGAAGGTGCGAGCGGAGGTTCCGGGCGTCGATCTCGTGGAGACCGCACGGGCGATCGAGGACGCCGGGGCGGCGATCGTCCACGTCGACGCGATGGACTCCGAGCCGGTGATTCGTGAGGTAAACGAGGTGAGCGACCTGTTCGTGATCGCGAACAACGAGGTGCGAGGGCGAGAAAGCGCCCACGAGTACTTCGCTCTCGGCGCCGACGCGGTGAGCGTCGGCCGGCCGAGCGACGATCCACGAGTGCTCGCTCGCGTGCGCGAGGCGGTCGACGCCTGGGATCGGGAGGCGAGCGCATGAGGCCCGCCGAGAACGCCCAGCTCGCGCTGTTGCTCGAAGTCTCGGGAACGCCCAAGCCGGGCAACGTCGACCGCGATCGCGACCTCGATGACCTGCGCTACGAACAGTTCCTCTCGGGCGCGGTCGGCGCGGGCGCGGGGCTGCGAGCCGCGGAGTCAGGCCCCGTCGGCGAGACCTTCGAGCGCGCCGTACAGGGGATGGTCGATCCGCACGGCGAGAACACCCAGTTCGGGGCGCTCCTCTTGCTCACGCCGTTGGTTCGGGCAGCAAACGAGGAGAATCTCTCACCGGCGGGCGTCGACAGCGTCGTCAAGGACACCACCGTCACGGACGCCGCGGCGTTCTACCGGGCGTTCGAGCACTGTTCGGTGTTCGTCTCCGATCCGCCCGCCGACGCGGGCGAACTCGACGTTCGACGCGGCGCGGCGGCGGTTCCGGCCGTCGAAGAACGGGACCTCTCCCTGTACGAGGTCATGGCGCTGGGCGAGGACGAGGACGACGTGGCCCGCGAGTGGACGGGCGGGTTCGAGCGCTCGTTTCGGGTGG
Organism: Halalkalicoccus subterraneus; assembly: GCF_003697815.1. Classification (NCBI taxonomy): domain Archaea; kingdom Methanobacteriati; phylum Methanobacteriota; class Halobacteria; order Halobacteriales; family Halalkalicoccaceae; genus Halalkalicoccus; species Halalkalicoccus subterraneus. The sequence goes on from NZ_RDQG01000052.1 coordinate 10,213, forward strand.
CGAGTCGGATCGGGGAGCTCCCGGGATCGCTCTCGGATCGGACGGCGGCGGTCTTCTGCGAGCAGTTGGCCGAACACCCCGACACGCTGGTGGCGAAGAAACACGGGTCCGAAACGGCCGAGTGGGCAAGCAAGGAGATCGCCGAGCACCTCGGCGACATCGACATGCTCATCTCGCTCGCTAACTCGTTCGTCCGGCGTGGGATCAACCCCGGGACTACGGCGGATATCGTCGCCGCCGGCCTCTTCATCGCGCTCGAACGGGGTGTCGAGGTGTGAGCGGCGAGGGTGGTGAGGACGGGGACGGAAACGCGAGCGATAGCGGCTGGCCGGTCGACCTCGACGGCGTGGTCGAGTCGGTCGCCGCCACGCTGGGCCCAAACGACCGGTGGAACTTCGCCGCTCTCGGCCTCTTTCCGGACGAACCGGTCACCGCCCGGACGTGGGGTAACACCCGTACCAGACGGAACTTCCACCGCGAGGGCGAGGGGTACGTCCAGTTCACGCGCGATCCCGTCGCGTTCGTCGAGGCGGCCTGTTCGATCCACGAGCGCGACGACCCCGTTCTCCCCTCGGCGGACGCGTGGGTTCGCGTCGAGGTGGGGCGGGTCGAGATGGGCGAATCGGGCGGCACGCAGTGGGAGAGGTGGGCACTCACGCCCGTCGAGTCGGGCGTGGAACGCCGAGTGGTGCCGACGATTTCGCGGGGTCGTGGCGCCGTGATCGAGGGGGCCGTCGCGGCCTCGCGTCTCGACGTGCCGAGCTACGACACCGCCGACCTGCTCGATCGACTCGCCTACTTCGAGGGGGTCGTCGAGCGCTGTGGAAGCGAGCGCGACCGGGTAGCCTTCGACCGGCTCACGGAACACTCGGGCTGGAAGCGTCGAAACGAATCCTTTTAGGCCGACACGCAAGTAACGCGGGGTATGGCAATCAAACCGGCCTACGTCAAGAAGACGGGGACGCTCCTCATGGAGCGCTATCCGGAAGCCTTCGGCAGCGACTTCGATCACAACAAGAACAGCGTCCGCGAACTCACCAACATCGAGTCCAAGGGTGTCCGCAACCGGATCGCAGGCTACGTCACCCGCAAACACGACCAGCAGCAGGCCGCCCAGTAGAACTTCTTCCGAGCCGTCGTCTCGCCCGCGAGCGCCCGCTTCGGGGAGCGGTCGCGACAGCGTTTGCCCGTATCACAATTGGAATCCGAACTCCCGTATCCAAACCGTTTTGAACGCCCTGTACCCTATCCTCGCTAATGACTCACACTGTCGGTATCCTCGGTGCGACCGGTGCGGTCGGACAGCGACTCATCCAACTGCTCGATCCCCACCTTGATTTCGAGATCGAAGCGCTCACCGCGAGCTCCGAGAGCGCGGGCAAACCCTACCGGAAGGCCGCGAAATGGCGCATCAGCACGCCCATCCCCGAGAGCGTGGCCGACATCACGGTCGCCGAAACCGATCCCGACGCGATCGATAACGACATCGACCTGCTGTTCTCCTCGCTTCCCTCCGCGGTCGGCGAGCGCGTCGAGAGCGACTTCTGTGAGGCGGGCTACCTCGTCTCCTCGAACTCCTCGAACCAGCGCATGGCCGAGGACGTTCCACTGGTGATCCCCGAGGTCAACGCCGACCACCTCGGACTCCTCGAAGTGCAGCGCGACGAGCGGGGCTGGGACGGCGCGATGGTGAAAAACCCCAACTGCTCGACGATCACGATGGTCCCCACGCTCGCCGCACTCGACGAGTTCGGACTCTCGAGAGTCCACGTCGCGACCCTGCAGGCCGTCTCGGGGGCGGGCTACGACGGCGTCACCTCGATGGAGATCATCGACAACGCCATCCCGCACATCGGCGGCGAGGAGGAGAAGATGGAAAGCGAGTCCAAGAAGCTGCTCGGCGGGTTCGACGGGGCGGAGCTGTCGATGCACGACGCCGCTGTGTCGGCCTCCTGTAACCGGATTCCCACGCTGGACGGCCACCTCGAGAACGTCTGGGTCGAGGCCGAGGAGGACATGACCGCCGAGGACGCCCGCGAGGCGATGGAGTCCTACGAGTCGGCTGACCTCCCGAGTTCGCCCGACCCCCTGATCCGGGTGTTCGAGGAGCCAGAGCGCCCCCAGCCCCGCCTCGACCGCGAGCGCGAGAACGGCATGCAGATCTGCGCGGGCGGCCTGCGTGAGAGCGAGAGCGGCCTGCAGTACAACTGTCTGGCCCACAACACGCTTCGCGGCGCGGCCGGCGCGAGCGTGCTGAACGGCGAGTTGCTCGCGAAGGAAGGATACCTGTAGACGCTATTCTGGCGAATAGCGGGATGCGTTCGGGCGGCCCGAACCGGATGGTCGACTCGTTCGAGCGTGATTGACCGGTATACCGGCCGAGCGTCGGTCGTACTCGGCCACTTATCCGATCTCCTCCTCACTCGAGCGATACCAGTCACGTCGATGTCGATGTTCAGTGTACCGATCTCTCCCGACCCGACCGCGATCAGGAACCCGCCGATTAAGTTGCACCAGCAACTACTTGCCGTATGGACACGAACGAGCGACTCGCGTGGCACGTCTCGTTGGCCGGCCGCGCGCTGAGCGCGCGCATTCAGCGCCGTTTCGCGGAGTACGGTCTCGGCCACGGCGAGTACCGGGTGTTGTTCGCGCTGTACGAGGAGGAGGGACTGACCCAGACCGACATCGTCGAGGACCATCACCTCGATAAGTCGGTCGTCGCCCGCGTCACGAGCCGGCTCGAGGAGAAGGACTACGTCGAGCGTCGTCCGGATCCCGAGGACCGGCGGCGCAAGCGACTGTTCCTCACCCCGTCCGCCGAGGAGATCCGACCGGCCGTCGAGTCGATCAAGGAGGAGGTGAACGCGGAGGTGACCCGCGGCCTCGACGAGAGGGAGGTCGAGTCGCTCGTGGCCGGCCTGCGGACCGTCGCAGGGAACCTCGGGGCCGAACTGGAGGACGAGTGATGGGCGTCGAAAACGAAAAAGCGGCCGGCGCGAGCGACCTTCGACGGCCCGAGGTCGCGCTGTGGGTGGTCATCGCGTCGGCGACGCTGACGGTGATGGCCGGGGCCATCCTCGGGCCGGTCGTCAATCAGATCCAGTCCGGTCTGGGGGTCCCCCAGTCCCAAGCCGGGCTGATCATCACGACCCACGGCCTCTTCATCGTCCTGACCAGCCCTATCGCCGGCACGATCATCGACCGGATCGGGCCGCGCCGGCCGTACATCGCCGGGCTGTTCGTCTACGGCGTCGCCGGTGCAGCAGGCCTCGTCGTCGAGTCGTTCCCGCTGTTGCTCGCCTCGCGGGCGGTGCTCGGCGTCGGCGTCGCGTTCGTCTACACCGGCGTGACGGTGCTCATCTACAACCTCTTTTCCGACGAGCGCAAGGACCGCGCGATGGGACTTCGCGGGAGCGCCAACAGCCTCGGCGGCGCGGTCTGGCCGGTCGTCGGCGGCGCGCTCGGGACGCTGTCGTGGCAGGCTCCCTTCGCGGTCTACGGGCTGGCGCTTCCGCTGGGGGTGCTCGCGTACCTCACGGTTCCCGAGACCGCACTCAACGGCGAAAACCCCGTCCAATCGAGCGATGAGGGCGGTCTCGCCGGGCTGCTCTCCGTGTTCACGTCGCGGCCGATCATCCTGTTGGTTTACGGGCTCTATTTCGTCGCGAACCTCCTGTTGTACGCCTACACCGTCTACTACCCCGCGCTCCTGGCGGCGTTCGGGGTCGAATCCTCGCTGGTCATCAGCCTCTATCTCGCGGCGCTCGGCGTCGCCGGCGGGACGAGCGCGTACTTCTACGAGCGGATCAAGCGACGCTTTGACTACCGCCGGATCACGCTCGCGGCGCTCGCGCTGTGGACGGTCGCCTTCCTCGTCGCGACGGTGGCAGACGGGCGTTTCGTCGCCATCCTCCCGGTCGCGCTGTTCGGGCTGGGCCAGGGGCTCGTCTTCCCGACCGTGTTGCTCTGGATCGAGGAACTGGCCCCTGACGACCGGAAGGGCCAGTACAGCTCCTACGTCGCGATGTTCGGCTATATCGGCCAGTTCCTCTCGCCGGTGGTACTCGGACCCGTCTCGGGTGCGGCGGGCGTTCACGCCGTTTTCGGCGTCGCGGGAGCGTTCGTCGGCGTCGCGGCGCTGGGCGTGGCGATCGCCCGCCTCCGGCGCCGCTGATACGCGGTTCAGACGACCTGATTCTTCAGTCCCGACTCGCCCGCGTCGATGCGCTCGACGTTCTCGGCGACGATGTCGGCCAGCCGCTCGTAGTATCTCGGGGTATGGCCGGCGTTGTGGGGCGTGATCTGGACGTTCCCGAAGTCCCACAGCGGGTGGTCCTCCGGGAGCGGTTCGGGGTCAGTCACGTCGAGCGCCGCGCCCCGAAGCTTGTTGCGCCGTAGCGCCGAGACGAGCGCGTCGGTCTCGACGACCGGGCCACGCGCGATGTTCACCAATAGAGCGTCCTCGGGCAGCGTAACGAACTCCTCCTCGCCGATCAGCCCGCGGGTGGTGTCGGTCAGCGGGCAGGCGAGCACCAGGACGTCGGTGCGCGAAAGCGCCTCGTGGAGCGCCCTCTCCTCGAAGCCGATCACCTCGTCGGTGGGTCCGCCCTTCTCGGGGGTGTAGCGCACGCCGATGGTGTCGACGCCGAACCCATCGAGGCGCTCGACGATCGCCTCGCCGATCGCACCCAGCCCGACGACCGTGACGGTCGATCCCATGAACTCGTCGGTCTGGTAGTGGCGCCACTCGTGGGCGTCTTGCTGGTCGCGTCCTTTGAGAAAGTCCCGCGAGAAGGCGAGAATCGAGCCGATGACCTGCTCGGCGATGTTCGGGCCGTGAACCCCTGCGGCGTTCGTCACCCGGACGCCCGCCTCTTCTAGAGAACCCATCGGGAGATGACCAGTCCCGGCGTACGCACACGCGAAGTGGTCGAGGTTCTCGGCGTGGCTCAACAGTTCCTCGTCGATCCCCATGCCGACGGTGATCCGCGCGTCGGCGATCAGTTCTCGTTCCCCGTCGGGTGTCTCTGCGACCCGGATCTCGTGGTCGGGCAGTCGCTCTCGGATCTCGCGAGCGAGATCGGAAACGGGCATTCCGTGGGTTCCCCGTCGGAGGACGAGGATGGGTTCGCTGGACATGGTTCGTCGGTCACGGCGACGTGACTTAGTTCTCCCCGATGGGCTCGCCGTCGACGAACACCCGATCGGGGCTCGTCGCGATCTCGAAGGGCTCGCCGTCCCAGATCACGAGGTCCGCGTCGGTTCCCTGTTCAAGGGTACCGACCCGGTCGCTGATCCCGAGGATCTCGGCGGGGTTTCTCGTCACGGTCGCGAGCGCTGCCTCCTCGGGCAGTCCCTCGCGCATCGCGAGGCCTACACAGACGTCGAGGTGTTTCTGTGGGAGGACGGGCGCGTCGGTCTGGATCGCGACCTTCACGCCGGCCTTGTGGAGAATACCGGGGGTTTCGAAGGTGATGTTCGAGAGTTCGTACTTCGCGCCGCTGTAGAGGCTCGGGCCGACGACGGCGGGCACGCCCCGCTTTGCGAACTCCTCGGCGATCAGGTGCCCCTCGGTCGCGTGCTCGATCGAGAGCTCCTCGATGCCGAACTCCTCGACGATTCGAAAGACGGTCATGATGTCGTCGGCGCGGTGGGCGTGGACTCGCAGAGGCAGGTCGTCCTCGATGACTCGCGAGAGGTTATCCATACCGAGATCCCGCTCGAAGGGCTCGTCGTTTTCGTGGACAGCGTCCCTACGTTCGAGGTAGTCCTCGGCGTTCATTAGTGCCTGTCTGAGCGTCGCCGCAACGCCGGACCGGGTGACCGGCGCGCGATCACGGTCCTTACCGTGGACACGTTTCGGGTTCTCGCCGAAGGCGGCCTTCATGCCGTCCTCGCGAATGAGCATCGAGTCGGCGGTCTCTCCATGAGTTTTCATCGAGCAGATGATGCCACCCACTACGTTCGCGCTTCCCATGCGCGCGCTGACGGTCGTCACGCCGCCACGACAGGCGTGATGGAGCTCCTCGTCGCCGGGGTGAAAGCCGTCCAGAACGTTGACCTCGGGGGTCACGGGATCCGAGACCTCGTTGTGGTCCGCGTCCTCGGGCTCGCCCCACTCGCTGACGCCGGCGTGGCTGTGGGCGTCGACCAGCCCGGGCGTCACCGGCTTTCCGCCGGCGTCGATCTCCGTCGTCCCCTCGGGAATCTCGATGTCAGTTCCGACAGCCGTGATCTCGCCCTCCTCGACGAGCACGGTCCCGCTCTCGATGGTTCCCGCCTCAGAGAGGGTTCGAACGTTCCCGTTGGTGATCGCGTACATGGTACCTCCTTCGGGGAGTCCGCGATCAATATTTCGGTTCGAAGTACGTTCTCGACTCGTCCGCTTCAGGGGGTTTAAGAGAGTGCGAAAGCCCGTTTGAGTATGGAGCGCGTTGACGTTGCGATAGTCGGCGGCGGCCCCGGCGGGATGTCCGCCGCCGAAGAGGCCGTAAAGCGCGATGCGCGAACCCTCGTCGTCGAGAAGGGCGTTCCGCGCGCGGACCGCGCCGAGTTGGGTCCCGACTCGACGGACGCCGCGGGGATGCTCGATTACTGGGTCGACCTCATGGAGATCCCCTTCGAGGAGATCCCCGACGAGATCGTCCTGCGCGAACTCGAGGGAACCGAGTTCGTCGGCCCCACGGAACGCTGTACGATGTACTCGACGGGGATCGACTCCTCGTATCCGAAGTTCGGATTCACCTTCGACCGGCCCCGAATGGACGACTGGCTGCGCGAGCGCGCGGAGGACGCGGGCGCCGAATACCGCGTCGGCACCGCAGTGAAGAACGTCGAGAGCGACCTCTCCTCGGGTCATACCCACCACCTGACGCTGGGCGACGGCACCGAGGTCGAGGCCGAGCACCTCGTGCTCGCGGACGGCCCCCAGCGAAACGTCACCATTCCGGTTCTCGACCAGTTCGTTTCTGGGGGATCGATGGGCGATCACATGGGCACGCACGCAAACCACATCGCCTATCAGGAACACCGCCGATTTCCCGAGGAGCTGTTCGACGAGGGGTTGCTGAAGTTCTGGTGGGGCCACATCCCGGGTCGTACCGCCTACCCGTGGGTGTTTCCCAACGACGGCACCGTCGCCCGCGTCGGCCTGACGATGCCCATCGGGATGAGTCTGGAAGAGGTCGAGAACCCCGAGGACTACCCGCTGCTCGAACCGGACGACGAGCGCCTGCCCGCCGGACGGGAGTACCTTCGGCGATTGCTCGAACAAGAGTACGGCGACCGCTACGACGTCGAGGAGGACTTCCCGCTCGTCGAGGACCGGGGAAAACGCGGCGGCACCGAGGCCTACCCGATCTCCTCGACCCGGCCGATCGACTCGCCCACCAAGGCGGGGATCGCCGTCGTCGGCGGGGCGATGGGGACGACCTCGGCGTTCCACGAGGGGGGCTATCACCTCGCGGTTCGCTCGGGGAAGATCGCGGGTCGACTCGCCGCGATCGGCGATCTGGGGAGCTACAACGACACGTGGAAGGGCCGGATCGGCGAGGAGATCCTGCGCAACGTCTCGATGGCCGAGATGGTCAAAGGGTACACGCCCGCCGACTGGGACCGGACCTTCCGGGTCGCCGGCCGGATGCTCGCAGACAGCGGGGGGTACGACATGTTTCACCGGAAGTTCGGTGCCGGGCTCGGTGCGACCAGACTCCTCCTGGAGTACCGGAAGGCCCGCTTCGGGTTCCGCGACGGACGGTACGTCCAGTTTCACGAGTCCGAGTACACACTATGACTCACGGGAGTAGCGTCGGTTCCCCTCCGTTCTCACGGCACGGGAAAGGCCCGCAACTCGCGCGGCGGGAGGAGGTAGTTGCCGCGGCGGCGGACGGTGAGGTACTGGAGGATCCCGTTGTTGGTGATCGATCCGACCGCGGTTTCCTCGGCGACGTTCGCACCCGTCATCGCCTCGCGAACCCGGACGAACTCGTCGATGTCCCGCTGGAGCGAGAGGAAGTGTAGGCCGGGACGGTCGTCGTCGGTGGTGTTGAAATCGCGGCGAAGGAGGAGCGGCTCGCCGTCATCACGGGCACGGGCGGCCTTCTGAGCGTGGCCGATCACGCCGTACTCGCGGGCGTCCTCGGCGGTATTCGCGATACGCTCCGCGGTGAGCCCGTTCGACTCGTCCAGTTTCTCGCCGTACTCGCCGACGCGATCCTCCTCGGCATGCCGGTAGCTGAACAGCTTTGCGACCCGCTGGAACTGTGAGTCCTGTCCGTACCACTGCTGAAGGTCGATCGCGAGCGACTCGACGTGTCGGGTGGTGCCCCCGGCGAACGGCCCCTCCTCGATCGTCACGCGGTCCTCGGTGGCTTGGCTCTCCTCGAACCCCGATCGAAACCCCATGAAGAAGGGCGCCTCCTCGTGGATCGGTTCGGAATCGGGCACGCCCGGCGTGTCCTGATGTTCGGCGGGCAGTCCGGGTCCGACGAAGCCGGTGAGGCGCTCGCGGTCGTCGATGAGGTCACCGATGTTCGCCTCCACCTCGATTCCGTTTACCGTCTCGACCTCGCCCAAGAGCGCCTCTTCGGCGGCGAGCACCGCCCGGGAGTGGTCGCTCGCGAGGTGGACTTGGAGATCGCCGTCCTCGAAGTCGGGCTGCTCGAACTCGGTGAGCGCTTCGGGGTCGGCCAATCCGTCCCAGCCGACCCGCTCGAAGTACGCGGGGGTGTAGCCGACCGTAACGAGCAGTCCCTCGTGGCTCCACTCGTAGGCGCGTTCGAGGGTTTCGAGCGCGCGCTCGAACCGTCCGCGGTCCTCCTCGGTCGGGTCGCGAGCGAGGGTGAGCGACAGGAGGACGTGGTGGCGCGCGGGGACGATGTTCTCGTTGTCGTCGCCCGACAGGACGGCGTTCCATGCGTGCTGGCGGTCGGGGACGGAGCCGGGATCGCCGGTCGGAATCTCGACGTTCGACTCCTCGTCGAGACAGGCCGAAAGAGCGGCGGTCCCGCCGACTGCGACGAGACCTTTCAGGTATTCGCGTCGCGAGAGCGCGCCTCGGTCGGGGAGGGTCATTCGGGGTCGGAGCTAGGGTTCCGACGGGCAAATACCCTGTCCTCGCGACTGCCCGGCGTCCAGTCGCAGGGCTTAATCGCTCCGGTTCCGTATGGTCGCGTGCACACCTCAAGTCCCCGGCGGAGTTGTCCCACTCGGGAGCGATGATCGCACGGCGAACCCGGGTGTGCGATATTCGCGCGGTCCCAACGGGACCGCGAAGCGCGAGGCGGCTCTGCCGCCGAGCGTGCGGTACGGTTTGCGGTTGCGGTTCACGAGGCTCCGTTGAGCGCCTCACACCCGCCGGCTGACGCCGGTTCGTTTCGTGGTTTCGAGGAAACCACGCTTTGCCCGGCGGTTTCACCGCCGAGGTATTCGGTCGCGCGTCAGTGCGACCCGCCTGGCACGAGGGTTTCCCGGTCGACACGGCACGCCGCCTTGGGATGAGACCGGTCGTTAGTGTTCCGGGCGATATTTTCGTCTGCAACGACCGGCGGATGTCGATCCGGTAGTGCTCTCAACGGGTTCGATCACCTGTCCGTGCGTTTCGGGCGCCATATCGCCGGCCGGAGCACAAGCGGTTTTGCGACCATCGCCCAAACCATCAGTAATGCAAGCTCGCGAGATCGACCCGCAGGCGAAATCGGCAGTCGAACGGCAGGACCGTTTTCCCCTCCCGCACAGCCGTCGCGGAGTGAAGCTCCTCCGGCTCGTCAGCCGGCCGGCAACGTGGATCGGGAACCGGAACCCGCCGCCGGTCGGTGCGACCGTCGAGCGAACGGTCCCCGGTCCCGCCGGCGAACTCGACGCCCGTCTCTACCTCCCGGACGGGGACGGACCGTTTCACACGGTCGTGTTCTTCCACGGCGGCGGCTTCGTCTTCGGGAGCATCGACACGCACGACTGGCTCTGTCGGCACCTCACGCGCGAAAGCGAGTGTGCAGTCCTCTCGGTCGATTACCGCCTCGCCCCCGAGCACCCGTTTCCCGCGGCCGTCGAGGACGCCTACGCCGCCCTCGAGTGGGCGGACGCGAACCCGGACGCCGTCCACGGGACCGGCTCCGTCGCACTTGCGGGCGATTCCGCCGGCGGGGCGCTCGCCGCCGTCGCCGCCCTGATGGCCGCCGAGCGCGACGGACCCGACGTCGCCCATCAGTCGCTTCTCTACCCCGGAGTCGGCGTCGAGGAGGGCCAGCGCTCGGTCAAGGACAACGCCGGTATCGTCCTCGACGAGGCAGACCTGCGGTGGTTCCGCGAGTGTTACTACGCGAGAGAGATCCACGAGCGCAACCCGTACGCCGACCCGACGAACGCCTGCGACGTCTCCGGGGTCGCCCCCGCGACGGTCGTCACCGCTGGGTTCGATCCGCTCCGTGACGGCGGGAAACGATACGCCGAACAGCTCGTTCACGACGGTGTCCCCACACGCTACAGGAACTACGAGGACATGGTCCACGGCTTCATGACGCTGCGGGAGGTCGACCGGGCCCGTGAGGCCATCGCGGACGTCGGCGACGACCTCCGGGACGCACTCGGAACGAACTGACCGAGCGCGGCCGGGCCACCGGTTCACTCATGAACGACCGGCACGTACGCTGGGGTAACCATGGCCGACCGACTCGGACCAAACATGGAGGACGTCCGCGGGATCGTCGAGGAGTTCTTCTACGACGACGGGATGCTCGGGACGGTGCTCGCGTTCGCGCTCGTGTTCGGCATGGCGGCGCTGGTAGTTCTATCGATGGTTCTGCTCGCCGGATTGCTCGCGTAACGCGATGGAAACTGCTTTTCGCCTCACGGTCGAAGGGCGGGTATGAACGTCCAGTCCATCGCCGATCTCGGTCCGGCGCGTCGCCGAGCGCTGTTCGAGCGCGACGCCGGTATCGAGGCGGTTCGAACCGACGTCCGTGAGATCGTCGAGCGCGTCCACGAGGAGGGCGACGTCGCGGTTCGCGAGTTCTGCCGGAAGTTCGACGACGTCGACGTGGGTAACCTCGAGATCACCGACGCCACGGAGCGCGCCTACGGGGAAATCGACGAGCGAACCCGCGAGGCGATCGAGACCGCCGCCGGGAACGTTCGAGAGTTTCACGAGCGCCAACTCCCCGAAGACTGGCGCGAGGAGTTCGGTGAGGGCCGCGAGCTGGGACGGCGATTTCGCCCCCTCGAACGCGTCGGCGTCTACGTCCCCGGGGGTGCGGCGGCCTACCCCTCGAGCGCGCTGATGGGGGTGATCCCCGCGAAAGTGGCGGACGTCGAGACCGTCTGTGTCGCGACCCCGCCCGCCGAGGAGCTCAATCCCGTGACGCTGGCGGCGATCCACGCGGCGGGCGCCGACGAGGTCTACAGCGTCGGGGGCGCCCAGGCGATCGGGGCGCTCGCCTACGGGACGGAGTCGGTCACGCAGGTCCAGAAGGTCGTCGGGCCCGGGAACCGCTGGGTCACGGCCGCCAAGGCCGAAGTCCGGGGCGACTGCGAGATCGACTTTTTAGCAGGTCCGAGCGAGGTCCTCGTGCTCGCCGACGAAACGGCTGATCCGGGGTTCGTCGCGAGCGACCTGCTCGCACAGGCCGAACACGACGAGAACGCCTCGGTGGTCGCGGTCGCGACCGACGACGAGGTCGCGGAGACGATCGCACGCGAGGTCGACGAGCGAGCGGCCGACCGCGAGCGCGAGGGGACGATCCGCGCGGCGCTCGACGGCGACGCAAGCGGCGTCTTTGCGGCCCGGTCGATGAGCGAGGCGATCGCCTTCGCCGAGGCGTACGCCGCGGAACACCTCTCGATTCAGGCCGACGAGGACGTGTCGATCCTCGATCGGATCGACAGCGCGGGCAGCGTCTTCCTTGGCCCGTACACTCCGGTCGCGGCGGGCGACTACGCCAGTGGGACGAATCACGTCCTGCCGACCAACGGGCTTGCACGGCTGACCGGCGGGCTGTCGGTCGAACAGTTCCTCCGGGCGAGCACGGTCCAGCGCCTCTCGCCTGCGGGACTCGATTCGCTCTCCGATACGATCGATACCCTCGCGCGCGCGGAGGGATTTGAGGCCCACGCCGAGAGCGTCGCCGTCAGGCTGCGCGAGCGCCGTGAGGACGACGACGAACGACTCCGGGGCCGGGAGTGAGTCGTCAACCGTTCGAGGGTGGCGCTTCCGCCATCACACCGTTTACGATGGCCCAACAGGAAGCGGACTGCCGGTCCTGCTGACGGACGCCTCGGCCGACCGCGGGGGACGGCGGAAGCAAACGTTTTGTGCGGCGGGCGACAGCCGGTAGCATGGACGACGAGGACAGGGAGGGGTTGCTCATCCTCGGTATGATCCTCACGCTGTCGATCGTTCTTCCCTTGTTGATCCTCGAAGCGCCGTGGCTACTCGCGCTGGCGATGGTGCTCGTGGCGGGCTACTGGTGGCAGACGGGCACGAATCCGGTGACGGCGACGCTGGACGCGATTCGAGGCGAGCGCGAAGACGAGTCGCGGCCGGTCGCAGAGCCCGCCGACCCGCTCTCGGCGCTCCGGGAACGCTACGCACGCGGCGAGATCGGCGACGAGGAGTTCGAACGCCGACTCGACCGACTGCTCGCGACCGAACCCGAGGAACTGCATCGCGAACGCGAGCGTGAGTACGAACGGTAGTGTGAATCGGCGTCACAGTTAACCGCCTCGGCGATAGACGATAGGACATGAGCACCGAGACCGCGAGTACCACGGATCCGGAGATCCAGGTTTCCCCGACCGCCGCCGAGCAGGCCATCGACTTACTCGAGGGCGAGGGACTGGACACCGACATCGCGGGCCTGCGCCTGTTCGTCCAGCAGGGCGGCTGTGCGGGCCTCTCCTATGGGATGCGCTTCGACGACGAGCCCGAGGACGACGACACCGTCTACGAGCACCACGACCTGCGGGTGTTCGTCGATCCGGCGAGCATGCGCTACATCGAGGGCAGCGAGCTGGACTTCGAGGGCGGCCTGCAGGGTGCGGGCTTCCACGTCGAGAACCCAAACGTCGTCAGCGAATGTGGCTGCGGGGAGTCCTTCCGTACGTAACGAGAGCCACCGCGAGATCCGCGGGAACGCAGTTCCCGCGGGATCCCAGAGCCCTCCGATTTTCGAAGACAGTCAGAACCGTATCGTAGGCGCTCGATCAATCTCGTTTTTGAGTGAACCAGTCGTTCCCCGTTCGCTTCGCGGCCAGCGGCCGCGAAGCGAGGACACCGCTGGCAGTACTGTCCCGTGAAAGCGCGTTCCGAAAACGGGTCTCAGTCCTCGACTTCGAAGGCGACCTCCATCGTCGCCTGGTACTCGGGTTCGTCGACGTTCTTGAGTTCGACGCCGAGCTCCTCGACCTCCGCCCAGTAGACGTTCTCGAGGGTGTTCTGGGCGCGCGCGATCGCGTCGTCGGCGGCGTCGTCGAAGCTCTCGGTGCTCGTCCCGATCAGCGTGACCTTTTTGAATACCATCGCACCGTCCCCTTCCCCTGCTACCCACTTAACTCCCGGGCCGGGCGGTATCGCCCGACGGCGCGGAAGCGAGGCGATCAGAGCCGTGACCGGAACGCTCCGGTGATCCGCGGCGCCGCGCGCGTCGCGAAGTCGCGCCAGCGATCCGCGCCGCGCACGCCGAGCCAGTAGCTCAGCACCGCGAGCCCGGTTCCGGCGGTCACGTCGGTCAGCCAGTGGATCCCCAGGTACATCGTCGAGAGTACGATGCTGACGGCGACGACGGCCGCGATCGCGAGCCAGCGTGGATACGCGTCGCGGGTTCGCCACGCGAAAAGCAGGACCGTCATCGAAAGGGAGGTGTGAAGCGAGGGGAAGACGTTCGTGTTCGTGTTGACGGCGCTGGTCAACAGGCGCGAGGAGGGATAGACGTTGTACATGAGCTGCTGGGCGACGTCGAGGTTTCGCGGCCCGTAGGCGACGAACAGCAGGTAACAGACCAGGCCGATCGCGTAGTTCGCAGTGTAGGCGATCGTGATCTCGTGTAGCGGTCGCTGTTCGGAGAGCGCGAGGTACGCGAGCAGTGGGAAGACGAGCAGGAAGACGTAGCCGTAGACGTAGATCGCCGAGAAGTATATCGTCAGTTCGGCGGTCTGGAACGTCTGGATCCACGCGACGAAGTCCCCCTCGAGCCGGTAGATCCGGTCGGTGATCTGGAACCCGAACAGCCACGAGAGCTGCTGGGCGGCTCGACGGGTGAGGCTGTTCACGATCAGGACGGCGATCAACAGCGCGAGCCCCGGTGCGGCGAGCCCGAGGCGCGGTCGGAGATCGGCGACGAGTTCGCGAAGCTGCTGGCGGCTGATGCAGACGGCCGTCGTGAAGGCGAGCAGGAGGCTCACGACCGCCACGACGGACAGGAGGACCGTTGGAAGTGCCATTGAAGCGCCTCAGCGTACGACCAGTTCTCCGCTCTCGTTATATATATACCCTGCTTCACGGAACAGCTCGCGGGCCCGCTCCTCCTCGACGGCGCCGGTCCCGCTCACGCCGGCGAAACCGGCCTCGTGTCCGGCCTGCCACTCGCCGCTCGATCCGGCGGTGATGGGGCTGAACGCGGGTGTCGCGTATCCCTCGAAGGCGTCGGTCCGGAGGTACTCCCTGTCGAGCAGTCGCGATATCGCCTGTCTGAACCGGGGGTTCGAAAGCGGCGCGTTCCGCACGTCGAACCCGACGTGGTAGAACGCGCTCACGTCCTCGAACCCGAGTTCGATCTCGCTCGCCGAGCGCGCGCGCTCGATCTCGGTCGGCGTCAGCCCGCCCGCGCTCGCATCGAGCTGGCCGGCCTGAATCGCCTCGACGACGTTCGCCTGCGAGGGCGAGCAGGCGAACACGAGCCGTTCGTAGGGCGGGCCACCCGCGAAGGCGGACAGCGGGTCGTCCTCGGGCAGGTCGACGAGGAAGTGGTCGTCGTTACGAACGAACTCCAGGCGTGTGTTGGGCTCGACCGAGTCGAACCGGAGCGGTCCCGACCCTACCGGTTGCATGTTGTCGTGGACGACCGCCTCGGTGACGCCGTCGAAGTCGAAGCCCGCGATCGACGTGAGGTCGGTGCGTTCCTCCCAGACGTGTCTCGGGAGGACGGGGACCGTAAGCGCGTGGAGTCCGACCTCGGGTGCGGCGTCGATCTCGAACTCGATCGTTCGGTCGTCCGTCGCTTCGACTCGCTCGACGAGCGTGCTCTGGGACCGAAAGCAGGGGGCCGGAACCGACGGCTCTTCCTCGGTAGCGGTGGTATCCCACAACAGGCGGTAGGTGAACGCGACGTCGGCCGCACGCAACGGCTCGCCGTCGTGCCAGGCGAGGTCCTCGCGGAGGGTCACTCGGAGCCGGTCGTCGTCCCAGGACCACTCGCGTGCCAGCCACGGTTCGACGTCGGTTTCGATCCGGCGGCCGAGGGAATCGTACAACAACCCCACGACGACCCAGCGGTCGCGGAACTCGACAGCTAAGGGGTTTAGGTTCCGCGTGATCCGTCCGTTGGAGGTGCCTACATGGAGCGTTTCGGCGTCCCGATCCCCGATCGCGTCCGGGTTTTTCGCCCGGAGACCGAGGTACCCCAGCGGCGATTCGAGGGATCGATGCTCCCACCTGTCGTATCGGTCGGGACGAATCGCCCGTGGCTCTTCGGGGTAGGCGACGACCGAGAAGGGGGCCTCCGTTCGGAACGTCTCGACCAGCGAGTCGAGAATACGGGTTCGCGTACCGTCGGTCGCGTCGCGCTGGGAGTCGAGGAGGTCGTCTACGCCCGGAACGTTGACGTACCCGAAGGGGTTCTGCCAGCCGGGTTCCTCGCTGAAACGCGAGTGGAGCAGTTCGTACAACACGTCGGGGTCGCCGTACCCGGGGTGCTGGCCGACGTAGAGGTCGAACTCGCCGTTGAGGAGGACGTTTCGCCAGAGCCGTTCGGTGGTCACCGGCTGGAGGGAGACGTCGATTCCGGCGGTACCGAGGTTATCCGCTAGATGGCGGGCGATACGGACGGGAACGCTGTCCTCGTCGGCGGGGACGCTCGCGATCGAGAGCGAGATCTGATCGGGCGTGTCGCGGTCGACCGAGGCCTGAAAGCGGTTGAGACAGCCGGCGCTTCCGGTGAGTACGCCGGCCGCTCCGGCAAGCACGGTTCGGCGATCGGTTAGGCTTCCCGGTACACTCACAATACGGCCAGTACGACACTCGGACCTATCAACGTTCCGTCGTGCCTCAGGCGGTCATCGAAGGGGCGTGAACGACGTCATAGTCGTCCGAATCGTCGACGGAGATCACCGCCCACTCGTAATCGGGCTTGAGGTCCGAGAGCCGCCGGACGAGCGCTTCGGCGCTCTCCCGATAGGTGACGAAACAGCGAAGCGATCCCGAATTCGGGATCGTCTCCTCGGCTGCAGTCGCGGTTACGTGTACGACCTTCCACTCGCGTTCGGCGCGGAACTCGGTGCCGTCTCCCGAGAGGGTGTAACCGAGTTCGTTGAAGATCGACCGGGCCTGCTCGATGGGTGGTATGCTAACAGGTCCCATTCAGTAATCACTATGCCGACCACACACATAAAGCTTCACCCTCATTCGTGGGCCGCGTCCCACTCGGTGGGCTTTCGCTGGTTGGGACAGTCGTTACAGACGATCCGTCCCATGGTATCCATCGCGGTGTTCGAACTCTCACAGTTCCCGCAGAGATAGCCCCAGCGGTGCTCCCGGTCCGGCGTTCGGTAGAGGACGTAAAACGGACCGTCCGAACCCCGTTCGGCCTCGTCGCGCGCGACGTAAACCGGTCCGTCGCCCGTCGCCAGTCGTTCCATGCCCCTGATCAGTCCGCGACCGGTATGAGGGTTACCCTAAACGGACTCTCCGCGGGCTACGGTCGCCACCGGACGCAATCAGCTGCCCGAAACCAGCGAACAGATGGAGTATTCTTCCCGTCACGTCATCTGTTTAATGGGTTCACAATAATGATAGGTAACGCACATATCCGAGGTATGACTGAACCATCCCGCCGTGCGTTTCTCGCGACCGGCGCCGTCATCGCGACCGGTTTCGCGGGCTGTCTCGGGAGTTCCGATCAGGAAGACGACCCACCCGAAAACGACACCGAGACGGACACCGACGAGAACGAGACGCCCCCGAACGAGGAGTTGGAGGTACGGGAACCTCTCGAACCGCCGGAGGGCGGTGCGGTCGTTTTCGTCTACGACGACGGCCCCATGGAGGATTACACGCAGGCGCTGCCCGCCCATCAGGCGTTCGATGCGCCCGCGACAGTAGGGATCGTCAGCTCATGGGTCGGCCGCGATGATTACCAGAACAACGGCTGTATGGACGTCACCCATCTCGAGGAGCTCGTCGATGCCGGCTGGGAGATCGCCTCCCACACGATCGAACACACCCCGGTTGGCACGCTCGCGCTCGTCGAGGACGCGGAACCGAGCGATGAACGGGTATATCCCAAGGAGATCCGCCATGGGTATAACCGCGGCAAGACCGTCGAACTGACAGACGGCACGCAGTCGATTCGCCGGGTCGTCACCGATTACGGCAGCGACGGGGTCGGTAGATATATCGAACTCGACGAGCCGCTCGGGGAGGCGTGTGCGGCCGGCGACACCGTCGTACGGTACCCCGAAGAGGCCATCGAGGAGATGTTCAGGGGGTCAAAGCGCGAGCTCGAGGCCATGGGATTCGAGATCAGTACCTTCCTCGCGCCGTACGACAACTTCGACGACTACTCGCGGGAGTTCGCTCCGGAGTACTACGATGGGATCGCGAACGCCGACCACGGTTCGCGGATCAACGACCGCGAGGAGTTCGATCCCTTCCGGACGAAACGGGACTACTTCATCGAGTTCACTGACTCCGACAGCGTGAAAGCCGACCTCGACGAGATCGCCGACAGGGGCGCACTCGGCATACTCGGCGCCCACACGTTCAAAGAGGAGGTCTCCGAAGAGCGGATCGGCGAAACCCTTGGCTGGATCGACGAACGTGGTATCGAGGTGCTGACGCTCCGTGAGGCGATCGAACTGTACGCGAACGCGTGATCGGGACCGGAGCGATTATCTTCGGCCTCGCGGTACGGCCGGTGGATGGGTCCCCGAATCCTGCAGTACTCCGACGTCGAGAACGCCTACGACGAGCCGGACCGGATCGGCCGTCTCGCCGGCTTGATCGGGCAACTGCGCGACGAGCGAACGATCGTCGTCGGGACCGGTGACGACACTGCACCGGGGGTGCTCTCGCTGGTCACTGGCGGCCGACAGGCCCTGGATTTCTTCGACCGAATCGAACCGGACCTCGAAACGTTCGGCAACCACGACTTCGATCACGGGTACGCGGCGACGCGCGACGTGGTCCGGCGATCGCCCCAGACATGGGTGAGCGCGAACGTCTTTCACGAGGGCGAGCGCTTCGGAAACGCGGCGGGCGTCGTTCCGACGGCGGTCGTCGAACGTGCAGGGGTTCGCGTCGGATTTTTCGGTGTGCTCGACCCGGCGACCCCTTCGATCAACCCGAAGGCGAGCGATCTGGTCCTCGAGGACCCGATCGAGGTCGCCGAACGGGCGGTCACCGCACTCCACAGCGAGGGCGTCGACCACGTGGTCGCGCTCTCACATCTCGGGGCCGGCGACGACACGCTGGCCCGCGCGGTCGACGTCGACGCGGTGTTGGGCGGGCACGTCCACGCCGAACGCCTCGACCGGGTCGACGGGACCCTCTGTACGCGCCCCGGCGCGAACGGAACGGCACTGATCGAGGTCGACCTCGGCGAGGAAGTGCGGGGAACGCGCCACCGTACCGAGACGGGGCCGCGCGACGAGGCGGTCGCGGCGACGCTTCGCGAGCGGATGCGTCGGGCGGGGCTCGACGAAGTGGTCGGCGTGGTCGACGAACCGATCGAGCGTACGGAGGAGGTCACTGTCAGTGGGGAGTGTCGGATCGGCAACTGGGTCGCCGACGCCTACCGCTGGGCCGCAGACACCGACGTCGCGCTTCACAACGCCGGCGGGATCCGCTCGGGGCCGCCCTTGGCGGGTGAGGTGACGCTGGCCGACTGCATCGGCGTCGTCCCGTTCGACGGCCCCCTGACGGTCGGGTCGGTGACCGGCGCGGAGTTGAAGACGCTGCTCTCGCAGGCGATCGACGCCGACGTGGGGTTCGGCGAGCCCGACTGGTGGCACGCCCACGTCAGCGGTCTGCGTGTCGCCCTCGACGGCAGCCGGGTCGAATCGGTGCGAGTCGATGGTGCTCCAGTCGACCCCGACGCGGAGTACTCGATCGCGGCGAGCCGATACCTCTTCGAGACCGACCACGAGTTCCCCGCGCTGACGACGGCCCACAGGCGAGGGACGATCGACGTCCAGTACGAGGTGCTTGCGGAGTACGCCCGTCGGGTCGGTATCGGTCCCACACTAGACGGACGCCTCCAGCGATCAAAAGGGAAAACTTGACACCGACTCGACGGTGATTCACTCGTGTGACTCGCGTCATCGTTCCCGTTCGGTACCCGCTTACGACCCGTTCGAAGCGCACCTTCGAGCGGGCGATGCGGGTCGCCGAGGACGACGACGCGGACCTGACCGTCCTGCACGTCAACCTCTATCAGAACGGCCACCCGATCACGCGCACGGACCTCAAACGCGTCGTCGAATCGGAGTTCGGACGGCTCCCGAACGTGCGGTACGTCGTCCGGTCGGGGTTCCTCGTCGAGGAGACGATCCTCGACGAGATCGCCGCCGAGGACGCCGATATCGTCGTCATCGGGCACCGACAGGCCTCGCGTTGGAAGCGCCTGATCGGGCGTCTCACACGCGATCCCGACATCGAGACGTTTCTGAAAAACCGCCTCGACTGCACCGTGATCACGGTCGGCGACTGACGTCCGGGTCGGTATCGTCCGTTCTGTTGACTGCCACGTCCATCTCGCCGCTGGTCTCGTCGAAGACGACGTGCGTGTGCGGATACGGGATCTCGACGTCCGCGTCCTTTAGTTCCTCCCAGATGCGCTCTTGGATCTCCGATTGGACCTTCCCGGTGTAGTACGGCGTGCGAACCCAGTAGCGGAGACTGACCGCGACGCCGTGGTCTCCGTACTCGCGGATCTGGCAGGTCGGGCGGGCGGGGTAGCGCGCGTTGCCCACGCGGATGGTCGGCCCGCCGGCGATGACGCCGTCGGTCTGCCGGGCGGCCCGAACCGCGAGCCGGCGGGCCTCCGCGAGGTCGCCCTCGTAGGTGACGCTCATATCGATCGTCATCCGGGTCCGTTCGTCCTCGGCGGTGTAGTTGATCACGTCCCGCTCCCTGATGGTGTTGTTCGGGATCACCAGCACGGAGTTGTCCTCGGTAAGGAGTTTCGTGTAGCGAAGCGTGATGTCCTCGATGAACCCCCGCTGTTGGGCGTCGACGATCTCGACCATGTCGCCGATCTCGTAGGGCTGGTCGGCCAGCACGAACAGCCCGCCGACGTAGTTACCGATGACGGGCGCGAGGATCACACCGATCACCGCCGAGAGGACGGTCACCGAGAGGAGGATATCGCTGAGGCCGATCCCCAACGGGAGGACGCCGGCGGCCACGACGGCCGAAAACAGGATGATTCCGAGCTTGATCGTCCGGAGGACGGTCCGCGAGAGGCTCTCGCGCTCGAAGCGCTGGGCGACCGGCCGGCCGAGCAGCCGGACGGCGATCCCCGAGACGTACCAGCCGATGGCGAGGATCGACCCCGCGATCAGGAGCTGTCCAGTCAGTGAGGTAACGAGCCACTGGAAGAACCCCTCGACGGTCTCGGCGATCGTCGGCCCGATCTCCATCGTCGGTAGTTCGTCGGGGCCGCGCCAAAGGGTTGTCGTCTGACGAACGCCACCAACGGCTAAGGGTACGACCGTCGTAGTTCGCCCATGGCTCCGAACCATGGCGACGCGTCGTTTCACGTCTCCCACGAAGCGGGAACCGAGACGGGACACACCCTGCTGGTCGGCCTCTCGCAGTTCGGGTTGGCAGGGCTGACCGCCGTCGATTACCTCACCACCCAGCTCGAACTCGAGGCGACCGGCCACATCACCGCCGAGGCGCTCCCCTCGATCACCCCCTTTACCGAAGGACGCCCGCGCCACCACACCCGGCTGTACTCGCGGGCCGATCTCGATTTCACCGTTCTCGTCGGCGAACTGTTCGTCCCCGTTCAGGCGGCCGATTCGTTCAGCAGGGCGATCCTCGAGTGGACCGAGGAGAACGCCGTCAGCGAGGTCGTCGTGCTCTCGGGAATCCCGATCGCCCACGGTCCGGAGGGCCACCGCACCTACTACATCGCCACCGAGGACTACTACGACGACCGCCTCGACGGCGCGGGGGTCGACGCGATGGGGATGGGCTTTCTCGACGGCGTCAACGCCAGCCTCGTCGAGCGCGGCATGACGACCGACCTCGGCGTCGGCGTGTTCGTCACGCCGGTCCACGCACAGGTCCCCGACGTGGAGGCCGCCCTGCGCTTGCTGTCGACGCTGAAGGAGGTCCACGACATCGCCCTCGACACCGGTCCGTTGGAGGAGTTCGCAAACGAGGTCAGAGAGCACTACGCACAGCTCTCCGAGCGCCTCGAAACCGCCGAAACCCACGAGCGGCCCGACGACCGGATGTTCATGTAACTGGGTTTCGAAACGGCGTGCTACTCGAATCCGGATACGTAATAACGCCCGGGCGAAAAGGCGAGGCATGGTCAGCCCCGATCTTCGCGCGACGCTCGAAGCCGTCGGCGAGCAGTTCAACCTCGGCGAGTACGAGATCGACGCCTACCTCACCGTGCTCGAACACGGCCAGCTCACCGCGAGCGAGATCGCCGATCGGACCGACATCCCCCAGCCGCGGGTCTACGACACGGTCCGCAGCCTCTCGGATCGCGGGCTGGTCGAACTGCGCGAG